>VMCO01000024.1 GCA_008081325.1 Flavobacteriaceae bacterium | reverse complement strand
TATTATTCCAGAACCCTTTTACGCAAATTATAACGGGTTTTCTGTAGCAAATGGTGTTAATATAATTCCCATACAATCTAATATTGAAAATAATTTTAAACTACCAGAAATCGAAGAATTTGAAAGTTTAATAACAAAAAAAACAAAGGGCATTTTAATATGTAATCCAAATAATCCAACTGGATATGTATATTCAAAAGATGAAATCAAAACACTTGTTAAAATTGTAAAAAAACACAATCTATTTTTAATTGCCGATGAAGTATATCGTGAGTTTACTTATGAAAATACACATCATACTTCAATTTTAGAGTTTAATGAAATTCAAAAAAATGCTATAGTTATTGACTCAGTTTCTAAAAGATACAGTATGTGTGGAGCGAGAATTGGTTGTATTATCTCCAAGAACAATGAATTTATTTCCACTGCTATGAAATTTGCACAAGCAAGACTATCCCCTCCAACTTTAGCTCAAATTGCCAGTGCAGCAGCCATGGATACTGGTAAAGATTATTTTGATTCTGTAATAGATGAGTATAATGAAAGGAGAAAAACTTTAATTAAGGGGTTGAATGAAATCGCTGGAGTAAAGGTGTCTGAACCAAAAGGTGCGTTCTACTGTGTTGTTGAACTACCGATTAAAAATTCAGAAAATTTTGCAAAATGGCTACTAGAAGACTACTCACTGAATAATGAAACTATTATGGTTGCTCCTGCTGCTGGCTTTTATTCTACTCAAAACATTGGTGAAAACCAGATTCGAATTGCTTATGTTCTTAACCAATCTGATCTAGTAACCTGTGTCAATATTCTAAAAAATGGACTAATGGAATATTTAAAAAATGATTAAGCAAAATGTTTCATTAAAAAAATATAATTCTTTTAATATAGATGTCAAGGCTAAAGAATTTGTAGAAATTAATTCAAAAGAAGAATTAATCCACATAGTTAATGTTATTAAAAACAAAAAGGCACTTTTTTTAGGAGGTGGTAGTAATATTTTATTTACAAAAGATTTCGATGGTATTGTAATTCATTTAAATATGAAAGGAATAAAATATGAAAACTCAAACTCAGAAAACACTATAGTAAAAGCAAATGCAGGAGAAAATTGGAATAAGTTTGTTGAATTTTGCTTAGAAAATAATTTAGGTGGAATAGAAAATCTATCTCTGATCCCTGGAAATGTCGGTTCTGCACCTGTACAAAACATTGGAGCATATGGAGTTGAATTAAAAGATGTTTTTTTGTCCTGTGAAGTTTTTAATAAAGATGACTTATCAACAAAAGAATACAATATAAAGGATTGTAAGTTTGGTTATAGAAGCTCTATTTTTAAAGAAAATAAAAGTTTAATAATACTTTCTGTCACCTTAAAATTAAAAAACAAAAATCACAATATTAATAGTTCATATGGAGGAATTAAAGAAGAGTTAATAAAACTAAACATTAAAACCCCCAACATAAAAGACATCTCTAATGTTGTATGTAATATCAGAAAAAGAAAACTACCAGATCCTGAAGAAATTGGGAATGCAGGTAGTTTTTTTAAAAATCCTGTTGTAAAAAAAGAAAAAATCGATTGGATTAATGAGAAATTTAATAATATTCCGTTTTATAAAATAGATGAAGAGAACTATAAAATCCCTGCTGCTTGGTTAATCGAACAAGCAGGACTAAAAGGAAAAGAATTTAACGGATTTGGCATACACAAATCACAACCTCTAGTTCTTATAAATTATGGAGATGCTAAGGGTCATGACATATATAAGCTATCTCTAACAATTAAAGAGATAATTTTTAAAATTTTTAAAATAGAGTTAGAGACTGAAGTTAACATTATTTAATAAATTTGAATTATTATGATACCTACAATTGTTACAATTTTAGTACTTGGATTATGTGTTTTGGGAATTAGCATAAAAATTTGGGCAAAAAAAGATGGAGAATTCTCTGGCACCTGTGCAAGTCAAAATCCGTATTTAAATCAGGACGGCGAAAACTGTAGTTTTTGTGGAAAAAGTCCTGATGAATTCAAGGAATGTAATGGGGAAAATTAGAGATATTTTAAAAAAGCTTGGTCCTGGTTTATTATTTGCCGGAGCTGCAATTGGAGTCTCTCATTTGGTTCAATCAACAAAATCTGGAGCTGATTTTGGTTTAGGATTAGTTTGGGCATTAATAATTGCTAATATATTTAAATACCCTTTTTTTCAATTTGGCCCTAAATATGCCTTAGCGACCGGTGAAAGTGTACTTCATGGATACAAAAAATTGAGTCGAAATATTCTAATTATTTATTTTGTTTTAACCATAGCAACCATGTTTTCTATTCAAACGGCTGTAACAATAGTAACAGCTGGTATTGCTAAATCAATTAGCGGCGGAATCTTTTCACTTGAAGTTTGGACAGTATTGATTACACTTTTCTGCTCTATAATTTTAGTGATAGGCAAATACAAAACCCTTGATAAAATAATTAAGTACATAATTATAATTCTTGCTATAAGTACTGTTACAGCTACTTTTATTGCTGGTAGAGAATTTGAAATGGATATAAATATGATTCAAATTTTTCCAAATGATTCTATCGGAATAATATTTCTAATTGCATTCATGGGTTGGATGCCAGCTCCTTTAGATGTCTCTGTATGGCATTCAATTTGGGCATTAGAAAAAAAGAAAACCTTAAAAGATTATACGCTCAAGAATTCAATGTTTGATTTTAATGTTGGGTACATTGGAACTGCAATATTAGGTGTTTGTTTCATTTGTCTTGGCTATTTTGTAATGTATGGATCAGGCGAAACTTTTAGTGATTCTGCTGGGGCTTTTTCGAATCAATTAATTGAAATGTATACAAGCAGTCTTGGGGAATGGTCATATTACATAATAGGTGTTGCTGCATTTTCAACAATGCTTAGTACAACGATCACGACACTAGATGCATCACCAAGAGCAATGTCCGAAACAACTAAACTAATATTAGATAATCAAAACAAAAACGGTTATTTAATATGGCTTACTATATTGGCATTTGGGACAATAACCATCTTTTTTGCATTATCTTCTCAAATGGGATTATTGATTAAAATTGCAACCATTTTGTCATTTTTAACTGCACCTTTTTATGCAATTATTAATTATATTCTTATATCATCAGAAAATACGCCTAAAATAAACAGACCTACAAAATTTATGCATCTTTTAAGTATTTGCGGAATAATATACTTGTTAGGGTTTTCAATATTCTTTTTAATAAAAGGTATTTAAGTTTTTAATTTTACTTAGTATCTTTGTTATCTTAAAATTAAGTCTTGTTTCTTGAATAAAACAACGCAAAATATAAAAGAAAATCTCTTTGAAATTGACATCCCTGACACTGAAACTGTCATTAAGGAGCAAACAGAGTGGTTCAAAGTAGACTTGCCAAAAAAAGTAGTGGAGCATAAAAAGAAACCTGACTGGTTAAGAGTTAAGCTGCCTATAGGGCCTAAATACACGAAACTTAGAAAACTAGTAGAAGATAATAATCTACACACAATATGTACTTCAGGAAGCTGTCCTAATATGGGAGAATGTTGGGGTGAAGGAACTGCTACATTTATGATTCTTGGAAATATATGTACCAGATCGTGTAAATTTTGTGGTGTTAAAACCGGTAAACCCCTTCCAGTTGATTGGGAAGAAGCTGAAAAAGTTGCAAACAGTATAAGAATAATGCAAATTAAACATGCCGTTCTTACAAGTGTTGACAGGGATGATTTAAGGGATGACATGGGTAGTAAATTTTGGGTTGAGACTATCAAAAAGATAAGAGAGTTAAACCCTGGCATTACTCTCGAAGCATTGATACCCGACTTTCAAGGAATTCATAAACATATTGACAGGTTGGTAAATATAAAACCTGAGGTAATTTCTCATAATATTGAAACCACAAGAAGACTAACTAAAGAAGTTCGCGTTCAAGCAAAGTATGACAGAAGTATGGATGTGCTTAGGTATATGAAAGATAAAGGTCAAAGAAGAACCAAGTCAGGAATAATGCTTGGCTTAGGTGAAACTAAAGAAGAGGTTATCGAAACCATTTATGACCTGAAAAATGCAAAAGTTGATATAGTTACAATTGGTCAATACTTACAGCCTAGTAAAAAACACCTTCAAGTTCAAAGATTTGTTACCCCTGACGAGTTTTTGGAATACAAAGAACTTGGAGAAAAATTAGGTTTCAAACATTTTGAAAGTAGTGCACTGGTTAGATCTTCCTACAGAGCAAGGAAGCATATCAATTAGTAATTATCCTATTTTATTTTCAACCTCTTTTATTAAATTCTTTTCATCATCTATTTCAACACTAATTGGTAAATAAAATAAATTTTTGATATCAAATTTTCTCAGCTTAGTATAATCTTTTTCTGTAGTTATGGTAATATTATCTTGGAATTCTAAAACATCTTTTTCTTTATAATTATAGTGATCTGGATATTTAAAATGTTGTACAACTATATCATTATCTTCAAGATATTTGATTAAAACTCCTGAATTAACAATACCAGTTACAACATTTACTTTTTGATTTGATAATTTTAAAATATTCATCGAATTACTACTTGAATATATATTCTCAGAATATTTGATCTTACTGAAAAATAAATTCTGGCTAGATTTTAAATTAATTCTACGCTTTATATTTTTTTTATCGTTTTCTGATAAATTTTGTGGACATTTTGTAATAATGATCGAATCAGCTCTTAGATAACCTTTTTTAGATTCTCTTAAATTACCTCTTGGTAAGAGGAAATCGTTAAAATATAAATTTGAATAGTCTGATAGCAAGAATGAATATGCTGGATTTACTTTTCTATGCTGAAATGCATCATCTAATATTATTAAATCAATTCCAATATCAATCAATTTTTTAATACCACGTACTCTTTTTTTATCTACTGCTACTCTTATATTTTTAAATTTTGAATAGTATTGAAAAGGCTCATCACCAATAGAATTTGCATCATCATGTTCTGATGCCAAAATAAACCCTTTTGATTTTCGTTTATACCCCCTACTTAAAACTCCAAGATTATACTTGTCAGAAAAATAATTAATGAGGAATTCCACCATTGGAGTTTTCCCTGTACCACCAACAGCTAAGTTACCGACACTAATTACAGGAGTGTCAAAAGAGTAAGATTTTAGAAAACCAAAATCATAAAACTTATTCCTAAAAAAAGTTATAATATAAAACTGAAGACTAAGTTTACAGAAAATTATTTTTTTTATCAATTTCATCGTAACTAAAGTAATTATTTATCTTTGAAATAAATAATTATAAGATGTTAGTTAAAGACGTAATTGATTTTTTAAATAGTTATGCTCCATTAGATTATGCTGAGGATTTTGATAATACCGGACTTATAGTCGGAAATAAAAACGATAAAGTTAACGGTATTATTATTTGTCTTGATTCAACAAAAGAAGTTATTCAAGAAGCAATTGACACAAAAAATAATCTTGTTATAAGCTTTCATCCTATTATATTTGATGGTTTAACAAAAATTTCACCTGGAAATTATGTAAATGATTCAATATTATTAGCTATAAAAAATGATATTTCAATTTTTGCAATTCATACTGCGTTAGACAACTCTAACATAGGAGTCAATATGAAATTATGTGAAGTATTAGGAATTAAGAATACTAAAATATTAATTCCTAAAACAAAAACAATTAATAAACTTACGACTTACATTCCTAGGAAAGACGCAGAAGTGCTTAGAAAAAAGTTATTTGGTGTTGGTGCAGGATCTATTGGCAAATATGAAAATTGCAGTTTTTCGTATGAAGGAATTGGCACATTTAAAGGAAATGAGGATTCAAATCCAACAATTGGAACAAAACATAAAGACACTGAGATAGAAGAGGTTTGTATTAATATTACATTTTTAAAACATTTGGAAGAAACTGTATTGTCAAGCTTAAGAAAAGCTCACCCATATGAAGAAATTGCATATGAATTAAATACACTGGAAAATGTTAATGAAAATATCGGAATGGGAATGGTTGGTGAATTAAGTCAAGCAATTTCAGAAAACGAACTTTTGAAATTATTGAAAAATAAGCTTAAGGTGAAATTTTTAAAACACTCTAAGAAACTTAAAAAACCAATAAAAAAAATAGCCGTTTTAGGTGGTTCAGGAAGTTTTGGAATCAAGAATGCAATATCAGTAAATGCTGATGCATACATAACTTCTGACATGAAATATCATGATTATTTCAAAGCTGAAGACTCAATTTTATTGATTGATGTCGGACATTATGAGAGTGAACAGTTTACAAAAAAATTATTGTTTGATATTCTTTCAAAAAAATTCCCTAATTTTGCAATCGCTTTAGCGAAAACAAATACAAACCCTGTAAAATACAGTTAAAATGGCCAAGAAAAAAGAACCTACAGTTGAAGAAAAATTAAGAGCTTTATACGATTTACAATTAATCGATTCAAGAATTGATAAAATTAGAGATATAAGAGGTGAATTACCTCTAGAGGTAAGAGATTTAGAAGACGAGATTGAAGGATTAAACAAAAGAATTGAAAAATTAGATCTTAGTCTGCAAGAATTAGATGATCAGATTTCAGCAAAGAAAAATCTGATTGAAGAAGCTAAAGCGTTAATGAAAAAATACACTGAACAACAAAAAAATGTTAGAAATAATCGCGAATTTGATTCATTAACAAAAGAAACTGAATATCAAGAACTAGAAATTCAACTAGCTGAAAAAAATATAAAAGAATTCAAGGCTCAGATTGAACTAAAAAATGAATCCATAGAAACTGTAAAATCTACTCTTTCAGAAAAAACAGATCATTTGAAACACAAAAAAGGTGAACTTGATAATATCCTTAAAGAAACTGAAAAGGAAGAAAACATGCTGTTAAATAAGTCAGAAGATTACAAAAAACTAATTGAAGAAAGATTATTATTTGCCTACGGTAAAATCAGAAGCAATGTTAAAAATGGATTAGCAATTGTACCTATTGAAAGAGGTGCAGCTGGTGGTTCATACTTTACTATTCCTCCTCAAGTTCAAATGGAAATTGCATCTAGAAAAAAAATAATCACTGATGAACATAGTGGTAGAATTTTAGTAGACGAGGTATTAGCAACAGAGCAAAAAGAAAAAATGGAAAAACTTTTTTCCAGTATATAAATAAAGTGAAAAAACTTTTTGTTTCTTTTCTCCTTGCAGGCTTATTTTACAACTCATGTGCTCAAGAAAAAAGCAGTGGTACTCAGCAAGATTTACAACCTATTTCCGTTAATGAAAAAAATGTGCATAAGGCATACTTTGCAAGTGGGTGTTTTTGGTGTGTTGAAGCTATCTATGAGAGTTTAATTGGAGTGATAGAAGTAACCAGCGGTTATTCAGGAGGTGATACAAATAACCCAACCTATGGTTTAGTAAATACTAAATTAACAGGGCATGCAGAAACAATTGAAGTTGTTTATAATCCAAGTGAGATTTCTTTTTCAAATTTGCTTGATGTTTACTTTGGCTCACAAAATATAGATCAAATTAATGGTCAAGGACCTGATAGGGGGCCACAATATAGGTCAATCATTTTTTATCAAAATAATATACAAAAAACCATTATTGAATCTAAGATTAATGAGATTGAATCTGAAAATAATCTAAAGGTTGCCGCTGAGGTATATCCCTTTATAAAATTTTGGGTTGCTGAAAACTATCATCAAAACTTTAAAAAAAACAACCCCAACCATCCATACATAAAAAATGTTTCTAATCCGAGATTTGAAAATTTCAAATTTAAATTTGAGGATTTGATTAAAGATTAATCATAATGGATTTTTCAAAAAAAGAAATCTACAATTACATTGATAACCATTCTTCTTATGAAAGTGATATTCTTTATGAATTAAGAAGAGAAACCGAACTAAAATGTTTAAACCCGATAATGCTTAGCGGAAGAATTCAGGGCAACTTTTTAGCAATTATCTCAAATTTAACAAAACCTTTAAATGTTCTTGAAGTTGGAACATATACAGGTTATTCCACATTATGTATTGCTGAAGGTCTAAAGCCAGGAGGTATGATTCATACAATTGACAAAAACGAAGAGCTTTTAGAAATACAAAATAAATATTTTGAAAAATCCGGCTTAAAGAATCAGATAAGGCAATATACCGGAAATGCTTTAACTATAATTCCTAAGCTAAAAATTGAATTTGATTTGATATTTCTAGATGCT
>VMCO01000178.1 GCA_008081325.1 Flavobacteriaceae bacterium | reverse complement strand
TTTACTCTCTATTCATAGCCTTAACTATGATTTTTGGGCTTACAACACTTCAAGCTCAAGATAAGAACAATCCATGGCAATTTAGCTTTGGAACAAACGCTATTGACGTAGAAGCTGATACCAATACACAGTTTGCTGATTTCTTTGACGTAGATAAAAATTGGAATACAGCAAAATCACCTATCTCAATGTTTACAATTTCTAAATATATTGGAGACAATTTATCATTTGGAGTTGGTGCTTCTTTTAATAGCATCAGTAAATATGCAACAAATCCAAATAATCTTGAATTATCTGATGTAACAAATGATTATTTCAACGTTGATATGATGTTGAAATATGATTTATCAGATGCTTTACCTATCCGAGTAATGGGAATGGACTTTGAACCATTTGTTGGTGTTGGTCCAGGATGGACATGGTTCAACGATCAAGATGGTCTAGTTGGAAATCTTTCTGTTGGAGTAAACCACTGGTTTAACGATGTTTTTGGTTTTACATTAATGGCTGATTACAAGCATAACATGGATGATTTACAAAGATGGGCAACTCCAGTTCTAGATGAAGGTGGAACTATGAGATGGTCTGCTATGCTTTCTGTTAAGTTTGGAGGAACTGACACTGATGGTGACGGAATTTATGATGATCATGATGAATGTCCAGATGTTCCTGGTCTAGAAGAATTTAACGGATGTCCTGATACTGATGGTGACGGAATCCAAGATAGCGAGGATGGATGTCCAATGGTTGCTGGATTAGATGAGTTGGGGGGATGTCCTGATACTGATGGTGACGGAATTGCTGATGGTCAAGATGCTTGTCCTAAAGTTGCTGGTCCTAGAGGCAATAGAGGTTGCCCATGGCCAGATACTGACGGAGACAGTGTGGTAGATAAAGATGATAAATGTCCAGATGTTCCTGGTACAGTTGCAAATAATGGATGTCCAGAGGGTCCAACTGATGAAGACATGGCTAAGATAACTGAACTTTCTAGAGGAATTCAGTTTGCATTCGGTGCTACTACATTCACCGAAGGTACGCCTCCAGTTCTTGATGCAATTGTTTCGATTATTCTTAAGTATCCAACTGCTAGTTTTAGTGTAGAAGGACATACTGATAGTATTGGAACAAAAGGATTTAACCAGTCACTTTCGGAAAGAAGAGCTGCTGCAGTTGTAGATTATCTTTCAGGAAGAAACGTTTCTGCAGATAGATTAAGTGCAGTTGGTTTTGGTGAAAATAATCCAATAGATACAAATGTTAATTCTGCTGGTAGAGCAAATAACAGAAGAGTTGAGATCTTATTTGTGAAATAAGCTTTTAAACACATACACTATATTAGAAAACGCTTCGCTAAATGCGAGGCGTTTTCTATTTTTATAAGATGCATGGATTTATTAAAGATGTTGTAAAAAAAATTTCTATTGGTAATGACACTGATATTTCAAAGAC
Organism: Flavobacteriaceae bacterium; assembly: GCA_008081325.1. Taxonomy (GTDB): domain Bacteria; phylum Bacteroidota; class Bacteroidia; order Flavobacteriales; family Flavobacteriaceae; genus MED-G13. The sequence continues at coordinate 6,858 of VMCO01000178.1, read as the reverse complement.
TATAATAGTCGTACCAAATAAAAGGTCTCAAATTTTCCTAAAGAAAGAAATTAGTGAGGCGACTAAAAAAACAATATTTTCTCCAATTATTTATGATATTGAAGGGTTTATGTCAACAATCTCAGGAATTGAGAAAATTTCAGACTCTGAATTATTATTTGAATTCTATAGTGTTTATTCAAATAATACCAAAAAAGAAGATCAGCAAACTTTTGAAGAATATATATCCTGGGCTAAGACCCTTTTAAAAGATTTCAGCGAAATTGACAGAGAACTTTGTGATACTGATTCGCTATTTGATTATTTAAAGGCTTTTAAAGATTTAACTCATTGGTCCAACTTTGAGGAAGAAACCGAACTGATCAAAAACTATAAAGAATTTTGGGGTAAAATTAAGGTGTATCACAATGAATTAACGTCAAAATTATTTAATCAAAGAAAAGGTTATCAGGGCTTAATATACAGAGAGGCTTGTGAGCAAATTCAAAATTATATAGAAAATAAAAAGAATGTAAAACATATTTTTATTGGGTTTAATGCTTTAAGTAAATCTGAATCTGAAGTTATTCAAGAAATTATTAGTAATAATGGAGAGATTTACTGGGATATAGATAAATCATTTATAAATTCTGAATATAACAATGCCTCCTTATTTATTGATAACTACTTAAAGAAATGGCCGTATTACAAACAAAATGATATCGAAATAAGTTGTGATATTTATAGAGAAGACAAAAACATAAACTCTATTGGCACTCCTAAAAATATTGGGCAAGTAAAATACGTTGGTGAATTACTGAGTCACATGAACCAAGCTGAGCTAAACGATACAGCAGTTGTTTTAGGTGATGAAAAGTTGTTAATTCCATTATTAAATTCTATTCCAAGTAATGTTAAAAATATAAACATTACAATGGGATATCCGCTAAAAAACTCAAACATTTACTCTTTTTTTTATTTGTTGTTAAACACTCACGCTAAAAATCAGAATAGTTTTTATTATAAGAATGTAATTTCACTGATTTCTCACGAACTTATTAGCCCAATTTTAAACAAACAAAATGATTTAAGAAGAAAAATAAAAAACGAAAATCTTATTTATATGTCTAAGAATGACATAATAAATATGGATAATGAAAATAAACTAATCTATAAACTAATCTTTTCTAAATGGAATAATGCCAGTGAAGGAATAGATTCGTGTTTAGATTTGATAGAACTGATAAAAAAATATTATTCTATAAACCCGGAAAATGATTTTATAAATCTTGAACTATTATATAACATTAATAAGATCTTCTTGCAAATTAAGCTGTCATCAGAAAAATTAGATTATTTAAAAAACATTAACTCTCTTAAGATTATTTTTAAAGAACTATGTGAGATGAATGCTTCTCCCTTTAACGGTGAGCCTGTTAAAGGACTTCAGATAATGGGAATGCTAGAAACTAGATTATTAAATTATAAAAACATAATTATAACTTCAGTAAACGAAGGTATTTTACCTGTTGGAAATAATAGCAATAGCTTTATTCCATTTGAAATAAAAAAAGCAAACAATCTACAAACATTCAAAGAAAAAGATTCAGTGTTTGCTTATCACTTCTATAGATTAATAAAAAGGGCTCAAAATATTTGGTTTATCTATAATACTGAACCAGACGCTGTTAATAGTGGCGAAGTAAGTAGGTTTATCACACAAATTGAAGTAGAAAAAGTTCATGAAATAAATAAAAATATTTTATTAGCAAAAACTCCTGTAAAGTATAATACTGAGGCTTCGTACCATAAAACGAAGGCTGTTCAACAAAAACTAAAAGAGCTTATAAAGAACGGAGTGAGTGCATCTATGCTGTGTTTATATGTTAAGGACCAAATAAAGTTTTTTGAAAGCTATATTTTAGGTTTGAGAGATGAAAAAGTTGAAGAAACTATAGCTGCAAGTACAATTGGAAATATTGTTCATGATTCGCTAGAATTACTTTATAAGGATTACGTTGGCAAAAAACTAAGGATAGAGGGCTTAAAAGAAATGAAAAAAAAGATAAATAAAACTGTTGAAAATGTGATTCAAAATTATGTTAGAAAAGAAAATATATACAGAGGTAAAAATGTAATTATAGTAAAAACAGTAAAAAAATATGTAGAAAAGGTAATTGAATTAGACAGGAAAATATTGATTGATAAAAATGAAATAAAGATTATAGGTATTGAAAAAAATTTTGAAACAGAAATAAGTTTTGGAAAGGAAAAATATAAAATTAGAGGTAAGATTGATAGAATAGATGAAATAGATGGAGAGATTAGGCTAATAGATTATAAGAGTGGAAAAAAATTATTTAAGGGAGATTTAACGATAAAGAATAGTGAAGAATTGAGAGAAGAAAAAGGGATTTATAATCTGCAGCTATTAGTTTATATGATTGGTATAAGTCGTGAGTTGGGAGGAGTGCCTATGAAAAGTGGAATAATAAATTTAAAAAACATGAAAGATGGATTTCTAGAAGGAAAATTCAATGGAATATGTACACTAAATGAAGAAAATCTAGAAAATTACAAAAGTGAAGTAGTTTTATTAATAAAAGATATATTAAATAATAAAAATGAATTTAAAAATTAATTTTTTTATAAATAAAAAATGCTTGAATAAAATTCAAAATTATAATAATAAAATAATTTTTATTAGCTTTACATTACCAGTAAATATAACAAGTTATGTTAACTATCATGAAAATTTTGATGTAAAGTTATGAACATTAAAATAACAAAATCAACATATAAAACAAAGGAAAATAAAAGGGCGATAATTTACGATTGCAGTGCAAAAAACTACAGAAAAAAAATAAATACCGGAGTTTTAGTTGACGAAGAATATTTTGATGGATCAAAAACAATCGATTCTATTTCATTAAATGTAACATTGGAAAAATTAAAAGCTAAAAAAAAGGATGCTTTAGCGAAATATTTTGAATATAATTGGTCAACAGATGATTTAGAAAACTATTTAAAAAAGGGAATAGATATCTATTCACTAGAAGAATATGTTAGAAATGACTTTGTTAAAAATAAAAACCTAGTTACAGCAAATGATTACCTAAATGTTGTTAAGGTGTTTAGAAAACATCTTAATAAAACTAATATTCATTTCAATTATATATTAGAGGAAAACACAATTCTTGAATTTAAATATAATGCAGAAAAAAAAGGAGTTAAAAGATCATCTATAAACTCCTATGTGAAAAAAATGTCTGTGATTATGAATCAAGCTAAAAAGGATGGTTTTATCACAAAAAGATTTGTTATTCCGAAGCATATACTAGAAAAAAGACAAAAATCAATTAAAAAAACATCTTTTAATAAAGATAAATTTATAGAAGCAGTGAACAAATCTAATGATGTCTTTGAAATACAATCACTGTCTATGTTTTTAATGCTTGTAGTATGTGGCGGAATGTCTCCTTCTAATCTTGTAAATTATAAAGTAATTGAAAATAAAAACAAAAAGGACCTATTAAGCATGATGCTATATGATGAAGATAGTATTGTCATAAAATTTAAAAGATCTAACAAAGGAGAAGGGGTTAAATACGTAAAACTAGATTATGTTAAAATAAAGATTATTGAGCTGGTTAAAACATTGTTTTATATAACCCACTATAAGAAATACCCTTTTATTCTCTCTACCTACTCGAACTATTATAAAGTTTTTGATTTTGATATTCAAAAGAAAAACAATCTATATAGAAATCTTTGGAATTTTTATCAAATGAAAATTAAAGAAAACTATAATCTGAAATTTAGTGATGCAAAAAGTATTTATTATAATAAATTAAAAGAGATTGAAATGAATAAAATCTCAAGTGATATTCTATTTTCAAAAATCAAAAAAACAGAACTTATCACTTTAAATGATACTGCTATTTTAAAACAAAATATAGAAAAATATGAACAGATGATTTTAAAAAATTTATATGTTAGTGAATTAACTCAGGTAATCATTAATAGATTAATTTTTTTAGGCATTGATTTGAATAAATTTGCTCTAAATCATATTAAAACACCTTCGGAATTTTCAAATTTTTTACATGAACTTAGTAAGTTTCATAAAGACTTAAGAAATTAAGACTTTCTTTAAAGGCATTAACCGATTGGTAGTTGTCCCTTTTTATTCTTATAACTTTTTCTTGATTAGGAATGAGGTCAAAATAATTATCAGAAAAATTATATTCAAGCATAGAATCTATAAACAGGTTTTTAATTAAATTTTCTGAAACAAGACTAACTTCAAAGAAATTATCTATAATATTAACTTCATATTTAAATTTTGGAGTTGGAAGTTGTAAATTTTTTATAGCTGTAAGATATTCGATTTTTTCAGAGATAATTTCGTTTCCAGCATATATTGTTCCGGTAATAAATTTGTCGTTAAAGTAGTTATATTCTTCATTGATCATGGATAAGTTTATACTATAAATCTTCTTAGAATTATTTGGGTTTGATAAGAACTCCCCTTCCCATTTATTATGAATTTTACCTGAAAAATCCTTTAAATGAATTTCAAATTTTAATTTTTGACTTTCTAATTTATCAGTAACAAAATGTACAATCACTTCATTACTTTTTTTATGAAATGATAAAATAGATTCCTCAAATGAATTCTTCGTTTTATAATGAAGTGCTTTCCATTTTCCATAATAGTCAATGCTCGACCAAGACGCAACTGGCCAACAATCATTTAACTGCCAGTATAGGCTACCCATGCAAATATCTCTATTTCTTCTTTGAGCTTCCATTCCTAAGGAAATACCCTCTGCCTGAAGTAATTGACTAACATAAAGAAAATGCTCAAAAGATTCAGGAACATTATAATCTCGACTCATATACTCTTCTATTGTACTATTACCAATACTTGATCTTTGATGAGATTTCATCACATCAGAATAAATATCATAGTCAGACGGGTTGGTATATTTTTTCACTGATGAGAACTCTGGAAATGACTGAAAGCCAAACTCTGACATAAATCTAGGAATCTTTTCTTCATATGTGCTAAATGGTTCTTTTCCCCACCATACTCCCCAATAATGAGCATCACCACTTGTTAAAGATTCTTTAACACCCATGGAGCTGCTTGGAGACGATGACCAATAGTCAGTACTGTTATCATATTTTTGAATCACATCAGGTAAGATTTGATGAAAAATCTGATCATAGGATTTAAATATTGTATCCGCAACTTCTTGTGATTGGTTTTCGATTATATCCTCTTTCCAGCCCCAATTTTCCCAAGCTGAAAGCACTTCGTTGTTACCACACCATAACGCAATTGACGGATGTGTTCTTATTCTTTTTACGTTATATATTGCCTCCTCTTCAACAGATTTTAAAAAACTTTCATTTCCAGGATACATTGCACAGGCGAACATAAAATCCTGCCAAACAAGTAAACCATACTCATCACACAAATCATAAAATAAATCCTCCTCATAAATACCACCACCCCAAACTCTAATCATATTCATATTTGCATCAATTGCAGCAGAAATTATATTTTCATAATTAGAATTATTAACACGAGGCAAGAAAACATCCTGCGGAATATAATTAACCCCTTTCATGAAAGTAGGAATACCGTTTACCTTAAAGAAAAAGTTGTTTCCAATTGAGTCTTTTTCAGTTACTAGTTCAATTGTTCTTAATCCAATTGATTTTGAGGATTTAGAAATATAATTTTCATGTGAAATTTCAACTCTAACATCGTAAAGTTTCTGCTCCCCCATACCATTAGGCCACCATCTTTCTATATCACTAATGGTAAAAGGAATCGAAAATTTATTTTTACCATTTGTTAAGTGAACAAGTTCGCTTGCTATAATATTGTTATCTACATATATTCTAGCGTTTAAGTTCTGATTTTCAAGAGATGAAAGGACTTCAATTTCGGCCTTTATATTCGCATCATCACCAATAATATTTTGGGTTAAATGTAGATCGTTAATTTTAAAGTTGTTCCAAAAGTTAATATTTATTGGTCTCCAAATTCCGGAAGTTACTAATCTGGGGCCCCAATCCCAACCAAAAGAGTAGGGGGCTTTTCTTTCAAAAACCCCTACCTTTTTATTTCCTGGTACTTTTCCTATTTCTGAAAGATCATTAGCGTTGTCAGGGAGCTTATACCCTAATTTATCATACATTTCAATTCCCACATCAATAGGAGATTTAAATTTAATAAGTAATTCATTTTTCCCTTTTTTAATATTTTTTTTTACATCCACTGTTTTACCGACAAACATATTATCAGATGAATAGATCAATGAATCATTTAAAAAAACGTCAGCATAAGTATCAAGACCAAAAAAATCTAATTCGATCACGTCATAATCAAAATGATAATCATTTATGTCGAAATATGTTCTATAATCCCAATCAAGTTTATCTATCCATTGTAGTTGATGCTCATTTAATCTAAAAAAAGGATCATTGATCTTTCCGTTATTTAAAAGATCCAGATGAACTGTGCCAGGAACAGATGCAGGCAAGTATTCTTTATCATTTTCAGATTTGAATTCCCAATTTGAATTAAGTTCAACTATGTATTCTTGCTTAGTATTGGAACAGGATAGAAAAAAAAGAAGAAAAGCTTGAAATAAGATTAATTTTAAAATATTCATATAATTAACAAATTATGAATTCTAAATTTTAAAGAAAAATGAATAATTTAGAATTTTGAACTTTTAATTTATTTCATTTTGTGAAAAAGATTTCAATACTAATTTTCTTTACATTTAATTTAGTCTCTTTTTCTCAGGAAAAGACAGCAGATTCAACAAAAGTTAATGGCTGGCAAAAATCTGGGAA
>VMCO01000096.1 GCA_008081325.1 Flavobacteriaceae bacterium | reverse complement strand
AAATTATTGTTTATTTATTTGATATAACTTCTTCTATTGTTTTGTTTTCTTATTGATGCGTTAGTCATAGCATTAGCTGTCATGTCCGCACCAAGGTAATCGTGTACAGTTCTGAAACCTATATAACTTCTCGCCTCGTCTGCATTTTCATAATCTCTAGAACTTACCTGTAAAAAATACTTTACATCTTTCCAAGAACCACCTCTAATCACCTTTAATTCATTTTCCTCGTCATTTACATTAGGGTTTATAGTTGAAGAAAATTCATAAGCTTCTGGCTCATAAGATGAATCAATCCATTCAGAAACATTACCTGCCATATTAAACAAGTTATATCCATTTGGATCATAAGCATTAGCTTCAACTGTGTATAGCGCTTGATCAACCGAATAATCACCCCTCATTGGCTTAAAGTTTGCCATAAAACATCCTCTGTCATTTTTTGTGTAAGGTCCTCCCCACGGATACATTGCACCTTGTAGGCCACCTCTAGCAGCATACTCCCATTCAGCTTCAGTAGGTAATCTAAATTCAGGAACTAAACTCTTTTTCTTCTTGGTCTTTTGATAACTATTTTTTGTCTTAGTTCTCCATTCGCAAAAAGCTTTGGCTTGATGCCATGTTACTCCGACTACCGGATAATCATTATAAGCGTCATGCCAAAAATAATCGTTGTGCATTGGCTCATTGTATGAATAATCAAAATCTCTTATCCATACTGTTGTGTCTGGATATATAGGGATAGGAATTTCTTTGATAAAATTACTTCTTTTGCTTGAAGGAAATCGCGAATGAATATAGTCTTCATTAATTGTAATTGTTTCTTCAACTTCTCCATAACCACCACTTGGGGTAGCTAATCTAATCTCAAACTGTCTAAAGGAACCTGGTTGAGATATATCAGTCACCTGCATTTGATCATCTTGTATTAGTTGACCCGTTTGTTGATCATATAGCTCTTCAATTGCCATTCTTTTATATTCTTCCATCCTTGAAAGATAACCGTTAGGTCCTGACAAATTAGAGTACCTATTTTCATAAGCAAACTTATCTACCTTCCAAGAAAAGACTATATCGTTAAAAATTTCATCCTCTTCAAATAGAAAATCCCTTACAACTTCTGCATATTCACTATCGTCGTTAAAGAAAATTGAATCCCTCGAGAAAGATGATTTTGTGTTTCCGTATGTTGGGCCAAAATAATCTAGATCAACATCCCAATCTAAATCAGTTTTTCCATCCCAATCTGAATCAGTATCTGATTCTTTACTAGCTTTTTCAGATTTATATAAATATTTGAAATATTCACTTTCTGGACCTATATCATCTCTATCTCTAAACTGTTCAGCCAGTGCAGTTCTGATTACTGAATCTCTTACCCATCTTACAAACTGTCTGTATTCTGCATTGGTAATTTCAGTCTCATCCATGTAAAATGACCTTACGGTTACCGTTTTAGTAGGGGCGTCTTGAATAGAAGGCATATCATCATCTGACTTACCCATTATGAAAGAACCACCAGGAACTAGAACCATTCCAAAAGGCTTTTCTGCATAGTATTTATTTCCCTTAACCCCAACAAGTTCACCTTTGGATTTATTAAGGTTTCCGTTAGAACCGCAACTATAAGCTAATAAAGCTATTATAAAAAGGTGTAAAATTTTTCTCATCTTCTCTATTACTTTTAAAAAAAAAGTGGGGTAAACTTACCCATATATATTCAAATAAGCAAATTATAAAACATTATAATGTCTGCTTGTTAAACTTCAAATTAAAGTGTTATTTCAAATGTAACACAAAACTATAAGATATTTTTCTTTATAGCTTTAAACCATCTATCAGGAATTATGCCGTTTTTAGCGGTTTCATAATCCTCTGCTGTACAGGGTAATAACGTTGTTTGTTTTAGTTTAGTATTAGAGCCCTCACCAAATATTTCTATCCACCACCTTGAGGTCATTTTATTTTTGTAAAATATCAACTCGTATTCATCAACTATTACTGTGAATTTATTGTAGTCATCTTCATTTTTGAAATCTGAATCTAAAACTCTACAGTTTACCCCTTCAATAAAATACCAAATTATTTGTGATATCAGCATTTCAGTTACTTCATCTTCATTTGAAGATTTATATTCATATATACCAAACGTACTAACTTTATTACTAATTCCTGCGTATCTGCTTATTGCACAAATTTCCTTGCCGTCAAATCCATTAGGAGAAAACTTTTGTCTCGAGCTCAATTCAGAAGCCCTTACAGATTTCATATCTATACTAACTATATCAGCATCTCTCATTACTGGCTCAACTAATCTAATTTTTGAACAAACTTCTCCTAGACGATATGCTTCAAAGTATAAATTATCGATTAAATCAATTTCCTCCTGTGAATTGTGATAAGTTTGATACCCAATGTTAGAGTAATTAAATAAATTATGTGGCTGATCAAGTACTATTTTTCCTAAATAACTAAGATTACTGATCGGCTTTGATGAATCTCCGAGATCAAAGTTAGAATCAACATTTACAATATTTACAGTATTTTGAATAGAATCGTAAGCTCTGTAAACAGAATAAAGTAAATCCTGACTACCACCAATAATTACTGGTATTATATTTTTTTTTAAAATTATAGTCAATAAAGACACTACTCTTCCATATGTTTCTACAGTATTTCCTCCCAGAATTAAGTTCCCAAGATCAGCAATTTTTGAAGACCAATTTCCAGGGTAGAGATTATAAAAAGATTTTCTTATCTCATTCAGGTTAAGATCATCACCTAAATAGTCAACCGAATTTCTTTCTTCAGGAATTCCTATTATAGCAATTTTTATAGAATCTAAATCTGGAATCCCTTTTTCAGAGGAATGAATACTGATTCTGTTTCCAAGAATCAATGAAGACATGAGCTCATTGTGAACAATTAGATGGTCGTCCACAGGTTTTAACAAATCGTCAAAGGGTGATGTTAAGTAGTCTGAACCCATGATTTAAATTATTCTATTTTTTTGAAGTATTTGCTTTATATATCTCTTTTGCTTGTTGTAAATCAATTGAGGTAACATCAAGGTTTTTATCTAAAAGAATCTTCTTTTTAGATTTAATTAAATAAAATTTACCCCATCTACCCTTTTCAATCTTTATTCCTTCATCTTCCCAATTATGAATAACTTTTTCTCTTTCTTTTTGTTTTTTATCCTCGATAAGCTCCTCAATATCAGCAATGGAAAGATTATCCCAATCATATTTTTTACCTACATTAATAAACATATTATTCCATTTAATATAAGGTCCAAATCTACCCTTACCTTTTTGCACATCTTTACTTTCATAAACATGAATCGGAGCGTCAGCTTTAATTTTTTCCTCAATCAATAAAACTGCATCATCAAAGGAAATTGATGTGGGAGATTTTCCAGCAGGGATTGAAATAAATTTTTTGCCAAATTTAATATAAGGACCATACCTTCCATTATTTGCCTCTAGTGTTTCACCTTGAAACTCACCTAGAGTTCTTGGTAATTCAAATAGTGATAAGGCATCCTCAAGAGAGACTGATTCAATTTGAAAATCCTGTGGAAGACTAGCAAATTTTGGTTTTTCTTCATCATCAACAGTTCCAATCTGAACCATCGGCCCGAATTTACCTAGTCTCACGCTAACTTCTTTATCATTTTCAGGATGAGAACCTAAAACACGCTTACCACTTTCTCTTGAAGCATTTTGTTGAACATCTTCAACAACTGGGTGAAATTTTCCATAGAATTTCTTCATCATCTCAGTCCAATCTTTCTCACCATTTGCAATACTATCAAAATCTTCTTCAACTTTGGCGGTAAAATTGTAATCCATAATGTATTCAAAATGATTCTTGAGAAAATCTGTGACTATGATTCCAATATCAGTTGGAATTAATTTTCCTTTATCTGATCCGAATTTTTCATTTAACGTTTCTTCAGAAACTACACCATTGTTAATTGATAATTTAATAACTGTTCTAGATTTTGCATCAGTAGACCCTTTTTCAACATAACCTCTATTTTGAACAGTTGAAATTGTCGGCGCATAAGTTGAAGGTCTTCCAATTCCTAATTCTTCAAGTTTTTTTACCAATGACGCTTCACTGTATCTGTATGGTGGTCTACTAAATTTTTGAATTGCAAATACCTCGCATAAATTTAAAATTTCATTTTCTTCAAATCTTGGTAAAATTCCATCGTTTTCAGAATTATCATCGTCTTTTGAAACTTGATATAACTTTAGATAACCGTCAAATTTAATAACCTCACCACTAGCTGTAAATAATTCACTTCCGTTAGAGCTAGAGATTTTAATATTGGTTTTTTCAAGCTCAGCAGGCTTCATTTGTGAAGCTAATGTCCTGTTTAGAATTAGATTATATAATCTTTTTTGATCATAATCTTTAATTTCATCAGCAGACAATGAAAAGTTTGTTGGTCTAACGGCCTCGTGAGCTTGCTGAGCCCCTTTTGATTTTGTGTTAAAATTTTTTGGATTTGAATATCCTTCTCCAAAATTTTTGACAACTAATTTTTTTGCCTCATCAATTGCAAGATTTGATAAATTAACGCTATCAGTTCTCATGTATGTAATATGACCTGATTCATACAACCTCTGTGCAACACTCATCGTCTTTGAAACTGGAAAAGAAAGTTTTCTTGAGGCTTCTTGCTGAAGAGTTGAAGTTGTAAACGGAGCTGGAGCAGATTTTTTTAATGGTTTCTTGATTATTTCAGAAACTTTAAATATAGAATCAGTTGTACTATTTAAATAGTTAACAGCTTCATCTTTAGATTGAAAATCATTCGATAATCTAGCAGTAAACTCTTTTCCGTTAGAATTCTTAAATACCGCTTCGACTCTAAAAGAAGAGGCTGATATAAAATTCCTTATTTCTCTTTCTTTTTCTACTAATAACCTAACGGCAACTGATTGAACCCTACCTGCAGATAAACCTCCCTTAACCTTTCTCCATAAAACAGGTGATAGTTCATACCCAACAATTCTATCAAGAACTCTTCTTGCTTGTTGAGCATCAACAAGATTATAATTTATATTTCTAGGATTATCTATAGCATTAGTGATAGCGGTTTTTGTTATTTCATTAAAAACAATTCTTTTAGTATTGTCAGCATCTAACTTTAGAGTTCTAAATAAATGCCACGCAATAGCTTCTCCCTCACGATCTTCATCACTTGCAAGCCATACAGTCTTAGACTTTTTTACTAAATCTTTTAAGTTTTTTACTATAGTTTTTTTGTCAGTTGAAACCTCATATTTGGGTTTAAAATCATTTTCAACATCAATCCCCAAATTTTTTGAAGGCAAGTCAGAAATATGACCAAAACTTGAAGCAACCTTGTAATTATTACCTAAATATTTTTCAATAGTTTTAGCTTTTGCCGGGGACTCAACTATTACTAAATTATCAGCCATTTTTGATTTTTAAGAGTACAAATGTAGATTTTTTTTTCATAATTTTAAGTTTCAAATATTAAGCCATAAAAAAATTAGTAAAATTTATAACATGACAAATTGTCGTATTTTTAATATATTTGCAGAACAAATTGTTAAATGAAAATGAGCGAAAAGAATCCTTATAGATATAATGGTGATTCATTAGTTGTAGAAAATAACACTGATAAAAATAATACTAAATCAGTTTACATCGAAAGCTACGGTTGTGCTATGAATTTTAGTGATAGTGAAATAGTTGCATCTATTCTTTCAGAAAATGGATACAAAACATCCGATGATCTTTACAGCGCTGATCTTATTCTCGTAAATACATGTTCAATCAGGGAAAAAGCAGAGTTAACAGTCAGAAAAAGACTTGAAAAATTCAATAAAGTAAGAAAGAGTAATTCAAAGGTCAAGGTTGGGGTGCTTGGTTGTATGGCTGAGCGATTAAAGCATAAATTTTTGGAAGAAGAAAAAATAGTTGACATGGTCGTAGGACCAGATGCCTACAAAGATCTTCCTAATTTACTGGAAGAAATTGATGACGGTAAATCTGCAGTTAATGTAATTCTTTCAAAAGATGAAACTTATGGTGATATAACCCCTACCAGAATTAATTCTAACGGGGTTAATGCTTTTATCTCCATAACCAGAGGATGTGATAATATGTGTACATTTTGCGTTGTACCTTTTACTAGAGGAAGAGAACGAAGCAGAGATCCCCAATCAATCATAGAAGAGTTGAACGACTTAAACATCAAAGGATTTAAAGAAATTACTTTACTTGGCCAAAACGTTGACAGCTATCTTTGGTATGGTGGAGGATTGAAAAAAGATTTTTCAAAAGCTAGTGAAATTCAGAAAGCTTCCTCAATAAATTTTGCAAAACTATTAGAAATGTGTGCTTTAACTCAGCCAAAGATGAGAATAAGGTTTTCCACTTCAAACCCTCAAGACATGTCACTTGATGTTATAAGAGTAATGGCAAAATACGAGAATATATGTAACTATATTCATCTACCAGTTCAGAGCGGAAGTGATAGTGTTCTCAAGGCAATGAATAGACAACATACAAGAGCAGAATATATAAAATTGATAGAAGATATTTTCAAAATTATTCCTGACTGCAGTATAAGTCATGATATGATTTCTGGTTTCCCCAATGAATCTGAACAAGATCACAAGGATACTCTTTCATTAATGGAATTAGTGAAATACTCATTTGGTTATATGTTCAAATATTCGGAAAGACCTGGAACTCCTGCTGCAAAGAAATTAGAGGACAATATTGATGAGAAAACAAAAAGTAGAAGATTAAGTGAAATTGTTGAACTACAGCAAAAACATAGTCTTTACAGAAGCAAGGAATTTATTGGTAAAACTGTTGAGGTTTTGATCGAAAAAGAGTCTAAAAAATCTAATTTACATTGGGCAGGAAGAAATCAACAAAACACCACGGTAGTATTCCCAAAAGAAAATTATAATATCGGAGATTTTGTAAACGTCAAAATCAATAGCTGTACCAGCGCTACACTGGTTGGTGATGCTATTGGTTTTTCTAAAAACAATTAATAAATGATTTCATTACAAGCATTAAAACAAAGGTTTGAGATTATTGGAAATAGCATGGGGTTAAACAGAGCTTTAGAAAAAGCTATTCAGGTTGCCCCTACTGACATTTCATTATTAGTAACAGGTGAAAGCGGTGTAGGTAAGGAAGTTATTCCTAAAATAGCTCATCAACTATCACACAGAAAACATTCTAAATTTATTGCTGTTAACTGCGGAGCTATCCCCGAAGGAACTATTGACAGTGAGTTATTTGGCCATGAAAAGGGGGCATTTACAGGTGCAACACAAACAAGAGCTGGATATTTTGAAGTAGCTGATGGAGGTACTATTTTTTTGGATGAAGTTGGTGAACTTCCATTAACTACACAGGTAAGGCTTTTGAGAGTTTTAGAAAATGGTGAATTTATAAAAGTTGGTTCCAGTAAGGTTCAAAAAACTAACGTTAGAATTGTTGCAGCAACAAATGTAAATATGCAAGAGGCAATTAAGAAAAATAAATTTAGAGAAGACCTGTACTACAGACTAAGCACGGTTGAAATAAATTTACCGCCGCTAAGAAAAAGATCTGAAGACATACATTTATTATTTAGAAAGTTTTGTTCAGACTTTGCTCAAAAATATAGTATGCCTACGATAAAATTAGAAGAAGAAGCTGTTCAAACATTAATAAATTATCGTTGGGATGGAAATATTAGACAATTAAAAAATATTGCTGAACAACTTTCAGTTTTAGAAGAAAAAAGGATGATTAAAAAGGAGGTTCTTGTAGATTATTTACCCAATTCTGAAGAAAACTTACCAGCAATTATTTCTAAGGGATCTGAAAAATCTGAATTCAGTAACGAACGTGAGATATTGTACAAAGTTTTATTTGATATGAAGGGTGACCTAAACGATTTAAAAAAATTAACCCTAGAATTAATGCAAACCTCAAATCTAAGTGAATTCAAAAAAAATAATGAACAATTAATTAATAAGGTTTATCAAAATGAAAATTATTCTTCAGACAAAAATATTGAAGTAGTCAATTTAGAAAACGATAAAACCAAAGAAGAAAATAAAGATTTTGAAGACAATTTTGATTATATTCAAGAAGTTAAGGCTATTGAATCATTATCAATTCAAGAGAAAGAATTAGAGCTTATAAAAAAATCTCTTGAAAAACATGCGGGCAAAAGAAAATTGGCAGCAGAGGAATTGGGGATCAGCGAAAGAACACTATACAGAAAAATAAAACAATTTGATTTATGAAAATCCTTAGATTACTGATTTTATTTCTAATAGCTTCCAGTTGTAGTGTAAAGTATAGCTTGACAGGAGCATCTATAGGTCCTGAAACCAAAACTTTTCAGGTTAATTATTTTCAAAATAATGCTCCATTAAACG
>VMCO01000004.1 GCA_008081325.1 Flavobacteriaceae bacterium | reverse complement strand
AGTTTTCGTCTCAAACTGGAGGTCAAGTGAAAGCAATATGTTTTAATTCTAAGAATCCAGAAAAGTTATCTGAATTTGGAGTAAAAAAAATAATTAATTCAACAGACGAAAAACTAAAAAATTTTGATGCCGGAATTTATTCAGATTGTATAAGCGAGATTTTCAACAATGAAAATTGCAACACACTTATTCTTAGCTCTAGTTCAAATTCAAAATATATAGGAGGTATGATTGCAGTTAAAGTTGATGCTGGTTATGTAACGAATGTTATTTCAAAACCTATCATAGAAGCTAAACTTTCAGTTGTAAGAAATACTTTTACAAATAAAGCTTTTGAAACTGTTGAAATAACAAAAAGCAAAAGTATTTTGGCTATTTCTAAAAACTCATATGGTTTGAAAGAAAATCCTATCAAATCTGAGGTTTCAGAAATCAACTTCAATATCTCAGAAGCAAGAAATAAAGTGTCTTCTGTGGAAAAAACTTCAAATAAAGTAACAATAGCTGATGCAGATATTGTTGTTTCTGGAGGAAGAGGATTAAAGGGGCCCGAAAATTGGCATCTTATAGAAAATCTTGCTGAGGTTTTAGGAGCAGCTACAGCGTGTTCAAAGCCTGTTTCAGATTTAGGTTGGAGGCCTCACAGTGAACATGTTGGACAAACAGGAAAGCCCGTATCCTCCAACTTATATATAGCTATCGGAATTTCTGGAGCAATTCAGCATTTAGCTGGTGTAAATTCTTCAAAAGTAAAAGTTGTAATTAACACTGACCCTGAAGCTCCTTTTTTCAAAGCAGCAGATTACGGAATTGTTGGTGATGCATTTCAGGTAGTTCCAAAACTAATAGATAAATTGAAAGAGTTTAAATTAGCAAATGATTAAGGTTTATTTTTTTTACTTAAAACATAATACTAGATTTACAATATGAATCTTGTTCAATTATTAATTAATGGTATCTCTTACAGTCAAACTCAAAACGGAGCATATGCATTAATTCTAAGTGAAATTGAAGGTGAAAGAAAATTACCAATTGTAATCGGTACAAACGAGGCGCAATCTATAGCAATAGCAATTGAAAAAGAAATTAAACCTCCAAGACCTCTAACCCATGATTTATTCAAAAATTTTTGTGTCAGATTTGATATTAAGATTAAACAGGTTATAATCCATAAGCTCGTAGACGGAGTTTTTTATTCAAGTGTTATTTGTGAAAGGGATGGGATAGAAGAAATAATTGATTCAAGATCAAGCGATGCTATAGCTTTAGCTATAAGATTTGAAGCTCCAATTTACACATATGAAAATATTCTTAAAAAGGCTGGAGTTGTACTAAAAATAGAAAAAGAAATTGACGAAAAATCATTACTAAAAGAGCTTTTTTCTGATGAAAGTTCTGAAAAACTAGAGACAGATTTTAAAGAAAAGTCAACAAAAGAATTAGAAGAATTATTAAAAATTGCTGTTCAAAATGAAAATTATGAATCAGCAGCTAAAATAAGAGATGAAATTTCTAATAGATAGAAAAAAAATTATTTTTACAGTCCTATTATTTATGACTGGGAATATGTTTGTTTTTGCACAGGAACAAAACATAATCCCTAGTGATGGATTTACTAGAGAAGGTTTTTTAAGAGGTCTTTTAGGTATTACATTTTTGATTTTAACTACTTATTTTCTTTCAAATAACAAAAAAGCAATTAATTGGAAAACTGCTTCTACTGGACTACTTCTTCAATTAATACTTGCAGTTGGAGTACTTAAAATTTCATGGGTCAAAATGGTATTTGAAAGTGCAGGCAAAATCTTTGTTAAAATTCTTGATTTTACCATGGAGGGTACAAAATTTTTGTTTGGAGATTTGGTTAGTGCAGAAAATTTTGGAAATGTATTTATTTTTTCCATTTTACCAACCGTGATCTTTTTTGCAGCACTAACATCAATTTTATTTTATCTTGGAATCATACAAAAAGTAGTTAGAGTTATGGCAATGCTATTGTCAAAACTTCTTGGTGTTTCTGGACCTGAAAGTTTAAGTGTTGCAGGAAATATTTTTCTTGGCCAAACTGAATCTCCATTAATGATTAAAGCATATCTAGAAAAAATGTCAAAATCAGAAATTTTATTGGTCATGATTGGAGGAATGGCTACAGTTGCAGGAGGTGTTCTGGCTGCCTATATAGGTTTCCTTGGCGGCGAAGATCCAGCACTTAAAGTATATTATGCAAAACATCTTTTAACTGCTTCAGTAATGGCTGCACCAGGGGCAATCGTAATTTCTAAAATTCTTTATCCAGAAACTGAAAAAATTGATTCTGATGTTCAGGTGTCTCAAGATAAAATTGGTTCAAATTTTTTGGATGCAATCTCAATCGGAACCTCAGAAGGTTTAAAATTAGCGGCAAATATTGCAGCGATGCTATTAGTTTTTATTGCTTTCATAGCTTTAATTAACTATCTACTTAGTGGGTTTGGTGAGCTAACAAACTTAAATGCCTGGATTAGTGACAAAACTGTCTATTCAGAACTATCTTTGGAACTAATACTAGGATATATTTTTGCACCAGTTATGTGGTTAATTGGCGTAGCTAAAGAGGATGTTACTCTCATGGGTCAATTATTGGGCATCAAATTAGCAGCAAGTGAATTTATAGGATATATTCAATTATCAGACTTAAAAGATGCTAGTAATTTAATTCATTTAAATTATCAGAAATCAATAATTATAGCCACCTATATGCTTTGTGGTTTTGCAAATTTTGCATCAATAGGAATTCAAATTGGTGGTATTGGAGCCCTAGAACCAAAACAAAGAAAAAACCTTTCAAAATTTGGATTTAAAGCTCTGATTGGTGGTACTTTAGCATCACTGTTATCTGCTACCATTGCGGGTATGATTATTGGCTAAAAAGTTAATAACTTTTACTTTTCTTTTTGATTAAGATTCCCACTATTAATTATTTTTACTTACTGAATTTATGAGACAATATTTAGACTTAGTAAAACATGTTCTTGAAAATGGAGAACTAAAGGAAGATAGAACTGGAACTGGTACTAAAAGTGTTTTTGGATATCAAATGAGATTTAATCTTGCCGATGGGTTTCCTATGGTAACAACAAAAAAACTTCATTTAAAGTCCATAATTTATGAACTCTTATGGTTCCTGAAAGGAGATACAAATATTAAATATCTAAAGGATAACGGAGTAAATATTTGGAATGCTTGGGCTGATTCAAATGGTGACCTTGGCCCCGTTTATGGATTCCAGTGGAGAAACTGGAACAACGATGGAATTGATCAAATATCAAACCTAATTAATGATTTAAAAAACAATCCAAGTAGTAGAAGACATTTAATTTCAGCTTGGAATCCGTCCGTGTTGCCTGATACATCTCAATCATTTGAAGCTAATGTTGCTAAAGGAAAAGCTGCATTACCTCCTTGTCATGCATTTTTTCAATTTCATGTTATCAACGGCAGACTTTCATGTCAATTATATCAAAGGAGTGCAGACATTTTTCTTGGCGTTCCTTTTAATATTGCTTCCTATTCATTGTTAACCTTAATGATTGCACAGGTATGTGATTTAAAACCTGGTGATTTCATTCACACTTTTGGAGATGCTCATATTTACAGTAATCATTTTGAACAGATGAAATTACAAATAACTAGAGAACCAAGAAATTTACCAACTATTAAAATAAACAGTGGAGTTAATAATATTTTTGATTTTAAATTTGAAGACTTCACTTTAGAAAATTACGATCCTCATCCTCACATTAAAGGAAAAGTTGCTGTTTAATTTATTTTAATGAAAGAAAAAACTATTACGATTATTGTTGCTGCTGCTGTAAATGATGCAATTGGAAAGGATAATGATCTTATTTGGAGTTTGCCTAATGATCTCAAAAGATTTAAAAGATTAACCTCAGGTCATTGCATAATAATGGGAAGAAAAACATTTGATTCATTTCCAGGATTATTACCAAATAGAAAACACATTGTTATCTCAAGAAATAAGAATAATTCCTTTCCTGAAAAAGTTACCGTTGTGGATAATTTTGAGGATGCTTTAAATGAAACTGATGATGATGATAATCCTTTTATTATTGGAGGTGGACAGATCTATAAATTAGCCATGGATTTTAGTGATAAAATTGAGCTAACACGAGTTCACGGAGAATTTAAAGCTGATACTTTTTTTCCAAAAATTGATGAAAGTAAATGGAAACTTATTCATGAAGAATTAAATGAAAAAGATGAAAGACATCAATTTTCATATACATACAAAACTTATATTAAAATTAGATAATGAAAGCATATATATTTCCAGGTCAAGGAGCTCAATATCCAGGAATGGGTAAGGATTTATTTGAAAAATCAAAAACTGCATATGAGCTATTTAATATTGCAAATGAAATTTTAGGATTTAAAATAAGTGATATTATGTTCAATGGTTCTGCTGAGGATTTGAAACAGACTTCTGTTACACAGCCAGCAATTTTTTTACATTCGGTAATTTTAGCTATCAGTAAAGGAAATGAAATATCACCAAAGATGGTTGCAGGTCATTCACTAGGAGAATTTTCAGCCCTTGTTGTAAATAAATCTATTTCATTTGAAGACGGATTAAAATTAGTTTCAATCAGAGCTAATGCAATGCAAAAAGCTTGTGAAAATAACCCTGGAACTATGGCTGCAGTTTTAGCTCTGGATGATGATATTGTTGAAAATGTATGTAAAGAAATTAATGGTATTGTTGTAGCAGCAAACTATAATTGTCCGGGACAATTGGTCATTTCAGGTGAATTAAAATCTATTGAATCAGCTTGTGAAAAATTAAAACAAATTGGAGCAAGACGTGCATTGGTGCTTCCGGTTGGGGGTGCATTTCACTCACCTTTGATGGAAGAAGCAAAAAAAGAACTAGAGGATGCTATAAGTAAAACAGTTTTTTCAAATCCAATTTGTCCAATATATCAAAATGTTAATGGTCTTCCTTTTTCATCTGAAAATGAAATAAAAGAAAATTTAATTTCTCAACTTACTAGTCCGGTAAGATGGACACAATCGATTAATAAAATGATTAAAGATGGGGCTATTGAATTTATTGAAGTTGGACCTGGAAAAGTTCTGCAGGGTTTAGTGAAAAAAATTAATAGGGATATAGCTTCAAGTTCATTAAATTTAGAAAATGAATAGTCAAAAAAAACGTAATTTATTAATAACAATAATTGTTTTATTAAGTATTGCCTCTGATCAAATTTCAAAAATATGGGTCAGAAATAACTTTGAAAGCTACACTGAAACAAGTATTATAGGTGATGTGTTTACACTTATTAAAGTTGAAAACTCTGGTGCTTTTTTAGGAATGGGTAGCGAATTGTCTGAAACGTTCAGAATATTATTACTTATTGTTTTACCAATTATTGTTTTAGTATCGATAACAGTTTATACATATATAGAAAAAACTCTCGATAAAAATTCTATCATTGGCTTTTCACTCATTATTGGTGGTGGAATTGCAAATATTTTTGACAGAATTGTTTACGGATCAGTAACCGATTTTCTTTACTTAAATTTTGGTGGAATTTTTAAGACGGGGATTTTTAATGTTGCTGACTTATCAGTAACAACAGGGATGATTTTAATTTTAATTTCTAGCTTTAAAAATAAAAACTAGTTTTTATATATAACACCCTCTTTCATTACAAATTGTATATTCTCTAAAGAAGTAACATCATCTATTGGGTTACTTTTTGTAGCGACAATATCAGCGATATAACCCTTTTTTAATTGACCTAATTCAGACTCCATAGATAGAATTTTTGAATTTACAATTGTTGCAGCTTGCAGGCATTCAATCACTGGAACACCAGCTTCATGCATATATCTAAACTCCTTTGCGTTTTTACCATGTGGAAATACTCCCGCATCTGAACCAAATGCAATATTAACTCCGGCTTTGTATGCTTTTTCTAGTGTACTTTGAATTTTTGGGCCTATAGCCAAAGCTTTTGGAACTACTAATTCGTCATAATATCCAGGAATTTTTGCATTAGCTGCAACTTCTTTACCTGCTGTAATTGTTGGCACATAATAAGTGCCATATTCCTTCATAAGCTCCATTGACTTTTTACTCAATAATGTTCCATGCTCTATTGTATGTACACCACCTTTTACCGCTCTTTGAATTCCTTCATCTCCATGTGCGTGAGCTGCAACTATCATATCATAGTCTTTTGCAGTTTCACATATAGCTTTAATTTCTTCAATAGTAAATTGTGGGTTTTGTCCATTTTTTGCTATGCTCATCACACCGCCAGTTGCTGTAATTTTGATCACATCTGCTCCATTTTTATATCGCTGACGGACTGCTTTTCTTGCATCATCTGGTCCATTTACTACTCCTTCTTTTGGACCAGGATTACCAGCAAGACTCTTCTTCCAACCATTTGTTGGATCAGCATGTCCACCGGTAGTTCCTATAGCTTTTCCAGCAGTGAAAATCCTAGGGCCGTCAACTTCACCTCTGTTTATTGCATTTCTCAATGAAATATTTACACCACTCCCTCCTAAGTCTCTAACGGTTGTAAATCCTGCCATTAGGGTACGCTTTGCAAATTTTAAAGAACTAAATGCTATTTCTGATTCTTCAGCAGTAAATCCATTCAAATATTTTTGAGGATTATATTCGCTTTCAATATGTACGTGTAAATCAATAAAACCTGGCATTACAGTAAAATCCTTTAAATCAACAACCACATCACTTTCATTTTTTGAATATTCAAATCCTTTCTTAATATCCTTAATTTTTTTACCTGAAACGATTATTGTCATGTCATTCAACATCATTCCTTTTTTAGAGTCAAATAATTTTCCTGCATGAATATAGTAGTCTTGTGCATTTGAAGTCAAACAAATAAATAAAAGTAAAAACAACAATTTTTTCATAATAATATTGATTAATGACTAACTAATATAATATTTATTTTTGGTTACTTTTGTTTAAAATTTGCAATATTAATTCTCTGTTAATTAAAATATTTGAGGCATTATTATACTGTTTTGCTCCATTTTCAAAAAAAATTGAAAAAGGAATTATAGGAAGGAAAAACAGTTTTAAACAGTTAAAATCAGCTTTTAACAAAAGTGACAATATCATACATATTCATTGTGCATCACACGGAGAATATCTGATGGCAAAAAAATTAATTCTCAATCTTAAGGAAAAATTTAAAAATCATAAGTTTCTTTTGTCATTTATCTCTCCTTCAGGTTACGAAAACTCAGAAAAGGATTTTTTTGACTGTGTTATTTATCTACCAATAGCATCTAAAAAAAACTGTATTCGATTCTACAATATAATTAACCCTAAAGCTACATTTTTTATAAAAAATGAAGTTTGGCCAAACTTTATAAAATATGCAAAATTAAATGGCTCAATGTTATACTCAATTGGAGGCAACTTTAAAAACAGCTTTTTAAAAAGATTTTTCAAAATAAACTCAAGTATAAAACAGTTTGATAAAATTTATACTCTAAATGATGAGTCAAAAAAAGTTATTGAAAATATAGGAAACAATAATGTTATTGTCTGTGGTGATTTGAGATTTGATGCTGATATTTCTAAACTAAATAAACAAACTTCCAAAACTATAAATAGCTTTATTGATGATAAATCTTGTATTGTTTTTGGAAGTACATGGAGAGAAGATGAAAAATTAATCTTGCCCTATATTAATAATACCAAAAGAAAAATAAAATACATAATTGCTCCTCATGAAATTTCTGATAATCCCCAGAGAATAAAAAAAGAACTAGGTTCTAAATCTATTCTTTTTTCAGAAATTGAATCAAAAACAAATTTAAAAGAATTCTCCTGCTTAATAATAGATAATATAGGTATGCTTTCATACATTTATTCTTACAGTACAATAGCATATGTTGGAGGTGGAATGGGTAGAAAAGGCTTACATAATACTTTAGAGCCAGCCTACTTTTCAAAACCAATAATTATTGGAAGAAATTATAAAAATTTCGAAGAAGCTGCCGAAATGATTGAAAATGGCAATATGAAAAGTATATCTAACTATGATGAATTAAGCTATACAGTTAAATCAATTATTGACGATAAAAATTTACAACAAGAAATGTCTGAAAAATGTAAAGCTTATTTCAACAAGAACAAGGGTGCAATTAAAATAATATTAAAAAGTTTAAAATGAAAAATCCAATAAAACTCCTAATCATAATTCTATTTTCTTATAATATAAGCATCTCTCAAAATGTAATTTTAGAATCTTTTGGCCCATCATTTAATAGCCCAGTAGAAATTAAAAATGCAGGTGATGAAAGATTATTTATTGTAGAAAAATCAGGAAAAATTAAAATTTTAAATCAAGATGGAAGTGTAAATTCAACACCTTTTTTAGATATTGAAGATAAAGTATCCACAAACTCTAACGAAAGAGGTCT
>VMCO01000074.1 GCA_008081325.1 Flavobacteriaceae bacterium | reverse complement strand
CCTTATACAAATACAAGTAATGCACAAACAATATACTTAAGAGGTGAAAATGAATGAATTCAATAGATCTTGATATTAGATCTTCATCTTTATTTGAAGTAAAATAAAATAATTCTGACTCACTTGAGGAAAAATTATCAAAAACATATTTAGATAATTCTAAAGCTCTTTCAATCCATAACTGATTAAGGGTGATTTCATATAAATCTAGACTTGCTTGTATCACAGTAGCATAATCTTCAAGATATCCGTTAATCTTGCTTTTACCGTTAACATAATTATGGTATAAACCTCCATCTTTTCTTAATAGATTTGAATAGATGAATTCACCAGCGTTGATTGCTTCATCTTTAAAAATATCGTCATTGATAGCCTTATATGCATCAACATATCCACTTATCATAAGCCCATTCCATGATGTGATTATTTTATAATCAAGACTGGGTTTCTTTTTATCTTTTCTAGCTAACTTTAGCTTACTTAGCCAGTTGGATTTAATATTTATGAATGTTTTTTCATCAAGCTTATTTTTCTTGATGAATTCTTTATCAGAACTGACTCTTGTTAATATATATTTATTTTCTTCTTCCCAGAATCCATAGTCATTTACGTTAAAATAATCTACAAATAAATCAAAGTTCTCCCCAATAATTTTTTTTAGCTCTGTTTTTCTCCAAGTATAGTATTCACCTTCAGCATAGCTGCCATCTTCAAGTTTACTATCAGCATCAAGAGAAGAATAGTATCCTCCAGAAGTATCTTTCATTTCAGAGTTTATGTATTCATGAATTTTATAAATAGTTTGTTTATATAAATCATTTTTTGAAATTTTATAACCTGCGGCATAAAGACTCATTAATTGACCGTTGTCATATAACATTTTTTCAAAATGTGGCACATGCCACCTTTCATCTGTAGAATATCTTGAAAAACCTCCTTCAACATGGTCAAAAATTCCACCGTATGCCATCATATCTAGAGATTTAAGTATTTTATTTTTTGGGTCTTCAAGGTTTTCTTGAAAGCTATACCTTAATAAAAATTCTAAATTATTTGGCATCATAAATTTTGGAGCTCCTTTAAAGCCTCCAAATTCTTCATCAATACTTTCAAATAAAGATTTTGAATACTTATCTAAATCAATATTATTAAAGTTATTTGTATTTGATTCGACTATGTTTAGTGAATTAATTCCTTCTTGAACTCTATCCGCATACGAAATAAATTTTTCTGGTTCTTCTTCATACATTTCAGAAATTTGTTTTAACGCGGAAGTCCATTGTTCCTTTGTAAAATATGTGCCACCCCATATTGGTCTTCCATCAGGTAATGTAATCACATTTAGTGGCCAACCCCCGCTACCTGTGATTAATTGTATTGCGTTCATATACACTTGATCAATATCAGGTCTTTCTTCTCTGTCTACCTTTATAGAAATAAATTTAGCGTTCATTAACTCAGCAACTGTTGAGTCCTGAAAACTCTCTCTTTCCATTACATGACACCAATGACATGACGCATAACCAATACTGATGACAACTAGTTTTTTTTCTTTTTCAGCTTGTTTTAGATATTGTTTATCCCATGGATTCCAATCGACAGGATTTTCTACATGCTGAAGTAGATATGGGCTAGTCTCATTTCTTAAATTGTTACCGTTTTTCATATCGTCACTGCATGAAATAATAATAAATGTTAGAAAGAAAATTTTTAATAAACTATTTCTCATCAAATCAAAAGTACAAAATGATTAGATTTTATCCGTTTATTGCTTCTACAGTTTGAACTTTATCTGATAACATTTCTTTAAGCATATTTTCAATACCATTTTTTAATGTTACCGTTGAAGAAGGACATCCACTACACGCACCCTGAAGAACAACTTTTACCAATTTTTTGTCTGGATCATATGAATCAAAAAGAATATTCCCACCATCGGACGAAACAGCAGGTTTTATGTATTCATCAAGAATTGATATTATTTGTTTTGATGTATCATCAAGTTGTATTTCTTTTACTTCAACTTTTTTTGTCTTAAAATCAATTTTATTATTTTCTAAATAATTTTTAATAAAATTCCTCAATTCCAAAGTAACCTCATCCCAATTCTTTAAATCATACTTGGTAATAGAAACAAAATTTTTTGATATGTAAATACTTTTTATATATGGAAATTCAAATAGTTTTTTTGCAAACTCCATTTCTTGAGCTTCGTCTATATTATTAAATTCAAAACTATCCTCAACAATTAATTTATTTGAAACAAATTTTAAAACAGAAGGGTTGGGAGTACTTTCGGTATAGATAGAGATAGGATTGCTTTTTTCTTTTGCTTCTTTAGTAATTACTTCTTGATCACTATTTAAGTAATTTTCAATTAATTTTTTCACCTCATCTTCAACATCATCCCATTCAACTATATTAAATCTCTCGATAGAAATAAAAGAAGGGGTTATATATACTTTTTTCACAAATGGGAGATAAAATAATTCTTGCGCAAGTTTAGAATTTTTTGCGTCATCAATATTATTATACTCAAAACTTAAATGATTTGTAATAAACCTATTAACTTCAAATTTATTAATGAATTTATTTTGTGTTCTTTCAATCTTAACAATATAGTTCATCTTCTTAAGTTGTTTGTGCAAAAATAGTAAATATGAGCCTTTACTAAAATATTTGATAAGATATGTCTATTAAAATTTATATATTTGACCGACTTGTATCTTAACGGTATAGTTATTGTTGCTTTAAATAATGTACATGAAATTTAAACATCTCGTTTTATCATTATTTGTATTTTTAATTTTCAATACAAATTCTTACTCACAAGAAGGCTTACCAATCTATTCTGATTACTTAACTGATAATTTTTATTTGTTATTTCCTTCGATGGCAGGTGCTTCAAATTGTACTAAAGTTAGATTCACAGGAAGAAAACAGTGGATGGATCAAAACGAGGCGCCAAATTTACAAACCGTGAGTATTAATGGTCGAATTGGTGATTCTAGATCTGCATTAGGATCAATAGCATTTAAAGATCAAAACGGATATCATTCTCAATCAGGAGCTTATGTTACTTATGCCCATCACATAATGTTCTCTCGAAGTGAGCTAGATCTTGATATGTTATCCTTTGGGCTAAGTGCCGGAATGATACAATATAAGCTTGACGAATCAGCATTTTTAGCTGGTGGTTTTGACCCTTTGATTTCAGGATTTGAACAAAGCGCAACAGATTTTAATATTGATTTTGGATTTTCTTATCAGTATTTAGATTTTTATGCTCATGCTTCGATTAAAAATTTATTAAATAATGATGGTATTAATTTTAATGAACAAGGTTTAAGTTATAACAACCTAAGAACTTATCTATTTTCTACAGGTTATCTGTTTTCTGATTCTTCAAATAATTGGAATTTTGAACCTTCTCTGATGTTCGCTCACAAAGACGCAACAAAAGAAACTTTTGCAGATGTAAATTTTAAAGTATACAGAGAAACAGATTTTGGTAGATTATGGGCGGGTCTTTCTTATAGAAATAGTTTTGATGGAGCAGAATATTTAAATTCACAAGATCAAATTAAAACCCAAAAACTTCAATATATTACACCATTAGTAGGCTTAGAATTCAATGGTTTTGTTTTTGCCTACACTTATTCTTATCAATCTAATTCTGTTGTTTTTGACAATGGAGGTTATCATCAACTTACTCTTGGATTTAATTTCGGATGTCGTAAACAGAGATATGATTGCAATTGCCCTTGGATCAAATAATTTAGAATTCAAGAGAATCTAAGATATATTCTTTTTGAATATATTTTTCTGATAATTTTTCCCCATTAAAAAATACCTTTATATATCTTTTGTTTTTTGATCTATTCAAAATTTTCTTGAGTTTAAGTGTATTATGAATATGTTTGCTCACAGGAGTAATAGTATCAATAATTTTTATTTTATCTGGAATGATTTCTTTGATTCTTGTTTTTATGAAATGATAATGAGTACATCCTAAAACCAAACAATCAATATTTTTATTTATCATTGGATTCAAATATGATTTCAGTAGTTGATGTAGTTTGTTCTTTGAAAATGAACCCTCTTCAATAAGATTGACTAATTCGTATCCAATCTGTTCATAAATTTTAATATCATGAATTTTATTGTCATTTGTAGTTTTAAAAAACAGTTTACTATTCAGTGTATTTTCGGTAGCTAGAACGCCTATATTTTTTGTTTTGGTATATTTAATTGCGGGTTTTATTCCAGGCTCAATCCCGATAATTGGTATAGAAATTATTTCTCTAAGCTCTTGAATTGAATTTGTTGTTGCGGTATTGCATGCAACTACAATAATTTTACATTTAAACTCTATTAATTTTTTACAATTCTTATCGCTTAGAAGGAGTATTTCTTTTTTTGTTTTACTTCCGTAGGGACAATTTTTATTATCGGCTAGATATATAAAATTTTCATTTGGTAATATATCTTTTAAATTATTTAAAATTGATATACCACCAATTCCCGAATCAAATATTCCAATAGGTCTATCGTCCATAATGAATGTAAAAAAAAAGCTGTCTTGGTTAGACAGCTTTTAATTTTTTAAAGATGTATGTTTAAAAGCCAAGTTCCTTCTTAACTTCTTCCATTAAATCTGTCCCATTAGCAACAATTACACCCTGACCTTGAGTTGAGTCTAATACATAATCAAATCCTAATGCATTTGCAACCTTATTAATCGCTGCTTGAGCTTTTTCTGTGATAGGCTTCAAAAGATCAAATTCTTTCTTCTGTAATTCTTGCTGAGCTTGACCTTGATATTGTCTTATGCTTTGTTCCATTCCTTGAACTTCTTGAAGTCTCTTAGCATTTTCTTCATCGGTTTGTGCTGCAGCTTCGGTATCATATTGTTTTACTTTACTTTGAAGTTCAGCGGCCATTGTTTGGATATCTGTTTCATAGGTTTTTGCAAGTTTCTCTAATTCAGCTTTAGCATCATTCATTTCAGGCATAGATGCAACTAACTCAGTTGTATTAATGTGAGCAACTTTTGACTGAGCAAATGAACTAAAACTAATTGCAAAAAGTAAAATTACTAATGATATTTTTATCTTTTTCATAATCAATATTTTGTGTTTTTAATTTTTAATGTGAGTAAAGGTACTAATCTTTTACTTTTCTTTTGTTACTATTTTTTTGTTTTCTTTGTTCTAGTAACTCTTTGACGGTCAACTTTTTGTTAGGATCGTCAGTTTTTTTGTCTGTAGTGATATCTTTTTCTTTGTTTTCCGTTTCAGAAATAATTGATGTCTCATCGATCAAACTTTCATTCTCAATCTCTCTTTTATCTTTTCTTGAATCAATTTTTCTTCTGTTATTTGCTCTTGAAATTGTTCTTAAAATTTGATCACTAACATCATATCTTTTATTAGAATAGAGCATTACAATATCAGCAGATTTATCAAAAATAAAATCATAGTTTTTTGATTTAGCTAATTCTCTTATAGCATTGAATATTTGATCTTGGATCGGCTGAATTAATTGTTGTTTTTGAATTATGAGGTCACCTCTAGGCCCAAATCTTTTTTGTTGGTATTCACTTAGCTCCTCTTCATCAATCAATATTTCTTCTTCTATTTCACCAATCATTTCGCTCGTCAATAGAATTCTCTCAGAGTTTAACGATTCTTTCTTTTGCTCAATTTTTCTTGACCTATCTTCAATTTCCTTTTTCCAATCAGCGGCTTTTTCCTCCAATCTAACAGAAACCTCATTATATTCAGGAAGGTTTTCAAGAATATATTCTGTATCAATATATCCTATTTTTATACCTCTCTGAGAAAATAAAAAAGTGGTAGTAAAAAATAGTAAAATAAAAAAATGACTCTTTTTCATGATAAATTAGAACGTAAAAATAGTTTAAATATTTTATTAAAAATTTTGTCCAAAAATAAAATGGGTTTCCCATCCATGTTTTGACGATTGACCTGGTACCGGATCAAATCCGTGGCCAAAATCTATCCCTAAAAGACCAAACTGTGGCATAAATAATCGAACTCCTAAACCAGCTGATCTTTTTAGAAGAAACGGATCAAAATCTCTAAAACTATTATATGATGCGCCACCTTCAATAAATGCCAGTGCAAATATTTTTGCTTGCTGTTCAAGGCTAATCGGATATCTTAATTCCATAGAGTATTTATTGTATATAGATCCTCCGTCTTGTGCAGAAAGAGATTGGTTTGGATATCCTCTAAGCGGAATATTCTCTCTACCGTCTAGATTATACATTCCCATACCGTCACCACCTAGAAAAAATCTTTCAAATGGGATTACTCCTCTATCGTTGTTGTATGCTCCTAAAAACCCAAATTCAAATGAAGGTCTTAAAACTAATTTTTTGGTTAATGCTGTAAACCATTCACCCTTAAATTTTACTTTATAAAACTCTAGCCACTTATATCTCTCTTGATCAATCTCAGCAATCCTATCTCCAGCTGTAGTATTAGTTGGGTCAACTCCCAACTGTTCAACCAAATCAGCTCTTTCATCTTTTAAGGCTTTATAATCTACATCATTGAATGCTGAGTATGGAAAGGTCATTTTAGCAGAAAGTGTAAAGTTTGAACCTCCTGTTGGGTAAATTGGATCGGTAAAAGTATTATTTCTACTTAGAGCTACAGTATAAGATAAATTATTTGATGATCCGTTTCCAAAGGTAAATAGTCCTGTGTTGTATTCATTTAAATCATAATACTGAAATCCTAAAAACTGCGAAAGAGTAAAGTAATCATCAGGAACGGTAAGTCTCTTCGCTAATCCAACTGAAACACCTGAAATATTAAAATATTTAGATTTGTCAGCTGTGTAATTGTAGGGATTAAACATAAACTGTTTAGTTTGGGACAGCTGAACAGAAAATTGAACAGGTCTCTTACCGCCTAGCCATGGTTCAGTAAAATTAAAACTGTTAACCGTATAAAATCTACTTGCTTGTAATCTTAGAGCAAGTCTTTGTCCATCACCCATTGGAATAGGCGTATACGCCTCTTTTTTGAAAATATCTTTAATCGAGAAATTATTAAATGATAAACCAATTGTTCCTATAAATCCTCCACCGCCATATCCACCCTGAAGTTCAATTTGACTAGATCCTGTTTCAACAAGGGTATATTCTAGATCTACAGTTCCATCGTTTGGATTAATATTTTTAAAATCAGGTGAGATCAGTTGAGGGTCAAAAAATCCTAATTGACCTAATTCTCTTAACGTTCTAAATACATTTGCTTTGCTGTAAAGTTGACCAGGACGAGTTCTTATTTCTCTGTAAATTACATGGTCATTTGTTTTGTTATTTCCAACAACTGAAATTTTATTAAAATAAGCAGGTTTGCCTTCGTTAATTCTTATTTCCAAATCTATGACATTCCCATCAGCATTTACTTCAACAGGTGTAACGGATGAAAATAAGTATCCGTTATTTTGATAAAGGTTACTTAGATCATCCGCATCAGGATCAGATCTGTCAGCAATTCTTTTTTCTAACTCAACACCATTGTAAGTATCACCTTCCTTAATTTTTAAAATCTGATTAAGTTGTTGGTCAGTATAAACACTGTTTCCTAGGTATTCTATTTTCCCAAAGGTGTATTTTGAACCTTCAATTAATGAAATTGAAACATCAATTTGTTGATCATCGTTATTTAAAATGGTGTCAGAAACTATTCTAGCATCTCTAAATCCATTTTCTTTATACTTATCAACTAAACTAGCTAAATCTTCTTTGAAGTCATCCGGAACATATTTGGATCTCTTAAAGATCCTGTAAAATTTCCTTCTTTTGGTATTTTTCATTGCCTTTTCAAGGGTTTTGGCGTTTAGTTCATTAATCCCTTCAAAACTAATTTCGTTAATCTTAATT
This sequence comes from Flavobacteriaceae bacterium, assembly GCA_008081325.1. Taxonomy (GTDB): domain Bacteria; phylum Bacteroidota; class Bacteroidia; order Flavobacteriales; family Flavobacteriaceae; genus MED-G13. The sequence continues at coordinate 586 of VMCO01000074.1, read as the reverse complement.
TTATTGCCCTTTATAATGTCAAGAGTCATTTTAACTTTAGATTTTTTTGAGGAATCAATTACTTCCTCCGTTTTGATGATTACTTTGGCATTTAAAAATCCTTTTTTACGGTATTTATTTTCTAAATAATTTTTTGTTGTTGTGATCAAATTTTCGGTTACTTTAACCCCAGTTTGAAGTTTATTTTCTTTTATTATCTCTTCAAATTTTCTTTTTTTAACTCCTGTAATTTGTAAATCAGTCAATTCAGCCAAATCGTATAATTCGATATCTAGATCAATAATTCCATCTTCAACCTTGGTCTGATAGATATCAACTGAACTAAAAAGGTTTGATCCCCATAATTTTTTAATTGCATTACTAAGCTTTTCTCCGGGAATACTTATAGCATCACCCTCTCTTAAACCAGAAAACGTTACAATGGTTATTGGACTAAATGAGGTATTACCGGAGACCTCAATCTTACCTACAGTATATCTTTCAGTATTATTTTGTGATATAGTTAGGTTGGTATTTAAAAATAATAGAATAAGTAAAGTTGACTTAGCTACTAAAAAAATATTTTTATTTAGAACTTTTATTTTAT
>VMCO01000007.1 GCA_008081325.1 Flavobacteriaceae bacterium | reverse complement strand
TAATGTCATGAAGGATAAAATATTAGCTGTAAAAGAATTTCATAAAGCATTTAAACTTGATTACTTAGACGAACCTAAAGCTGATCTTGGTACAGATAAAAATAAATTAAGATTTAATTTAATGAAGGAGGAAAATGAAGAATATTTTGAAGCTGCTAACAACAATGATATGGTCGAAGTTGCAGATGCACTAGGAGATATGCTTTACATTCTTTGTGGAACCATAATAGAGCATGGTATGCAACACAAAATTGATGAAATATTCAGTGAAATTCAGAATAGTAATATGAGTAAGTTAGGTGCTGATGGAAACCCAATTTACAGAGAAGATGGGAAAGTATTGAAGGGGCCTAATTATTTTAAACCCAATATCAAAGGAATTTTAGAGGGCTAAACTTTATATCTCCAACCGTGTTTATCCTCTATTTTATTAGTCTGTATTCCGACTAAAATAGATTTTAATTTTTCAGCATAGGAATCATTTTGATCCTGCAGTTCAAACAATTCTTCTTTATGTTGAAAGGCTTTAATTTGACTTACCACCGCTGCAGTTCCAGCTCCAAAAATTTCTTTTAACTCTCCGTTCTTAGCTGCACTTTTTAACTCTTCTACTTTTAGTTTTTTCACTTCTACGTTAATGTCATTATCCTTTGCAATTTGAATGATACTTTTTCTAGTCACCCCGTCTAAAATTGTATCTGTTGTAGGGGCAGTAATTAAAGTATTATTAATTCTAAAGAATATATTCATTGTGCCAGCCTCCTCTAAGTAGCTATGTTCATTAGAATCCGTCCAAACAACCTGGTCAAAACCTTGCTCTTTAGCTAGATTTGTTGGATAAAATTGCCCAGCGTAATTACCCGCTGCCTTTGCATAGCCAACTCCTCCAGAAGCGGCTCTACTAAACTTGTCAGCAACCAATACTTTTAATTTTTTTGTATAGTAAAGAGTAGCAGGCGCACAAATAATCATAAACTTATAATTTTTTGATGGTACAGCTTGAATTGCATACTCGTTACCAATAACAAAAGGCCTTATGTATAATGATCTTCCTTCACCAAATTTTACCCACTCTCTATCAATATCAATTAATTTTGTCAATGCTTCAAAAAATAATTCTTTCGGAAATTCAGGAATTGCCATTCTTACAGCTGACTTATTAATTCTCTCATAATTTTGATCGGGTCTAAACAACCATACTTCGTCATTTTCGTCCCTGTAAGCTTTCATTCCTTCAAAAATTGCTTGACCATAATGCAAAACACTTGCAGAGGGTTCAATTGAGATGGGTTGATAAGGTTTAATTATAGGGTTAACCCATTTGCCATCGATAAAATCACATTCAAACATGTGATCAGTAAACACAGATCCAAAGGAGAAATTATCAAAATCTACATCCTGTATTTTACTTTTTTCAATTCTTGTGATATTTATTTTTTGATTCATAATAAAAGCTATAAAATTCATGCAAAATTAATCAATTAAATTATATTTACTTCAACTTTAAATTTTAAATGAAAGTATTAATTACAGGAGCTACTGGCTTAATTGGGTCAAAAATTGTTAAACATTGTCTTGAAAGAGATATAAAGGTTAATTTTTTAACCACGAGTAAAAATAAATTAACCAGTCTTCCTGGTTGTAATGGCTTTTACTGGAATCCTAAGAATAATATAATTAACCTTGATTGTTTCAATCAAGTTGATTCAATAATAAATCTATCTGGCGCTTCAATTTTTAGAATCTGGACAAAAAAAAATAAAGAATTAATCTTGAACAGTAGGGTTCAAAGTCTGGATTTTTTGAGATCTAAAATAATTGAAAATAATATAAAAATTAAATCAATTATTTCAGCAAGCGGTATAGGTGCTTATCCTAGCTCCCCTAGCAAAGAATTTGATGAATCAGAAACAGAAAGAAGTGAGTATTTTCTTTCAGATGTTATTAAAGAATGGGAAAAAGCTACAATGTCATTTCAAAAAATTGTAGAAAATGTTTCCATAGTTAGAATTGGTTTAGTGCTTTCCAAAAATAGCGGTGTTCTTAAGCAAACAATGCAGCCGATGACCTTTGGATTTGGTGTTTATTTTGGAAAGGGTAATCAATGGCAATCTTGGATTCATATTGAAGATATTTCAAGAATATTTTTATACATAAATGAGAAAAAATTATCTGGAATTTATAATGGTGTTGCTCCGGTTCCCTTATCAAATTTCGATTTTACAAAAATAGTTTCTAAAGCTCGAAAAGGTGTCTTCTTTTTAGTTCCTGTTCCCAGGTTGTTCTTCAAAATAATTTTCGGAGAAATGCATATAATACTATTTAAAAATCAAAAAGTATCGTCAAAAAAAATCGAATCAAAGGGATTTAAATTTAATTTTAATAACCTGGAAAACTCAATCAAAAATATTCTTCAGTGACATTTTGGCATTTAATTTAAAATGGCAGTAATTTTGCACTAATAATTCAAAATAAAATAAATGGCAAAAAAAGGATCAAAAAAGAAGGTTCAGAGTGAAAATATCAGTGAATCCGTGAAATCTCAAGAGGGAGATATAAATCTCGAAGATCAGCTGAATCTAGAAAAAGACAAGTTTTTAAGATTATTTGCTGAGTTTGAAAATTATAAGAGGAGAACTGCAAAGGAAAGAATTGAGTTATTTTCAACCGCAAGTGAGGAGGTAATGATTTCACTTTTGCCAATTTTAGATGATTTTGACAGAGCATCTGTTGAAATAGAGAAAGACAAAGAAAATGAAACCTTAAAAGGAGTCTTGTTAATTAAAAACAAACTTTTTGATTCTTTAAAATCCAAAGGCCTAAATATGATTGAGATTAAAAAAGGAGACGAGTTTAATGCTGATGATCACGAAGCCGTAACTCAAATTCCAGCACCCAGTAAAGACTTACAAGGTAAAATTATTGATGTCATTGAACAAGGTTATAAGTTAGGAGAAAAGGTTATCAGGTATCCCAAAGTTGTAATAGGAAAATAATTATGAAGGAAGATTACTACAAAACACTTGGAGTTGGTAAAGGCGCGTCAGCTGCTGAGATTAAAAAAGCCTACAGAAAAATGGCTGTAAAATATCATCCAGATAAGAATCCTGGAGACAAAGCTGCTGAGGAAAAATTTAAAGAAGCTGCTGAAGCTTATGATGTCCTTAGTAACCCTGATAAAAAATCCCGTTATGATCAATTTGGTCACCAAGCATTTCAGAATGGTGGTGGCGGATTTGGTGGTGGAATGAATATGGATGATATTTTCAGTCAATTTGGAGATATTTTTGGAGGTGCTTTTGGAGGATTTGGTGGTTCTCAAGGAAGAAGAGTTATAAAAGGTGGTAATTTGAGGGTTAGAGTAAACCTTACCTTAGAAGAAATATGTAACGGTGTTGAGAAGAAAATCAAAGTAAAAAGAAAAATATTAGCACCAGGAGCGACTTTTTCTACATGCTCTCAGTGTAATGGATCAGGTCAGGTTACTCGAGTAACTAATACTATTCTTGGAAGAATGCAAACCTCTACAACTTGTCCGACTTGTTCAGGATCAGGACAGGCTTTAGATAGAAGGCCTAGTGGTTCTGATGCTAATGGAATGATAATTAAGGAGGAAACAGTTAAAATCCCAATCCCAGCTGGAGTTGTTGATGATATGCAACTTAAGGTCTCAGGTAAAGGTAATGAAGCACCAGGAAATGGAATAAGTGGAGATTTATTAGTTGTTATTAATGAAGTACCGCATGATAAACTTCAAAGAGAAGGAGATAATTTACATTATGAACTATATGTTAGTATCCCCGATGCAATTCTTGGAACCAATAAAGAAATAGAAACTGTTTCAGGAAAAGTCAGAATAAAGATTGAACCAGGAATGCAGTCTGGTAAAATTCTTAGGCTTAGAGGAAAAGGTATTCCTAGCATAAACGGATATGGCTCTGGGGATTTACTCGTACATGTAAATGTTTGGACACCCAAGACACTTGACAAAAAACAAAAACAGTTTTTTGAGTCAATGAAAGAAAATGAACATTTTGAGCCAAAACCTGAAAATTCTGAAAAGTCATTTTTTGACAGGGTAAAAGATATGTTTTCATAGTCATTTCTTAATTTTTTATTAAATATTAGTTTCATATCTAATTGCTATTTGTATAAATATTATATTTAGGAATTAACCTAAATATTCATGAATAATTTACTCGTAGCAAATTCGATAAGTAAACAATTTGGAAATTTTACAGCCCTTAATAATGTTTCTATAAATATTCCAGAAGGCTCAATATTTGGTTTATTAGGACCTAATGGTGCTGGTAAAACAACGCTAATCAGAATTATCAATCAAATTACAGCTCCTGATACAGGAACTGTTCTTTTTAATAATGAATCTCTTAATTCTAACCACATCAAAGATATAGGATACCTTCCGGAGGAAAGAGGGTTATACCCCAAGATGAAAATTGGAGAGCAAGCAATTTATTTGGCTCAATTGAAGGGAATGGATAGACAATCTGCTAGATCAGAATTAAAAAAATGGTTTGATAAGTTTGAAATTTCTGATTGGTGGAATAAAAAAGTTACCGAGCTATCAAAGGGTATGGCTCAAAAAGTTCAATTCATAGTTACAGTTCTACACAAACCAAAATTATTGATTTTTGATGAGCCTTTTTCAGGTTTTGATCCGATAAATGCTAACCTTATTAAGGATGAAATATTACAGTTAAACAAAGATGGTGCTACTGTAATATTTTCAACACATAGAATGGAATCTGTTGAGGAATTATGTGAATACATTACTTTAATTAACAAGTCAAATAAAATTTTAGACGGAAAACTTGATGATATCAAGAGAAATTTTAAAACAAATACTTTTGAAATTGCTGTGAATTCCTTAGAATCTCAAGTTTTAAAAAAGGAATTAGAATCAAAATATCAAACAATGACGCCAACTTTTAGGACTATTGGAGATAATCTGAGAATGAATATTAAATTAAAATCTAATCAAAGTTCAGATGAGCTGATAAATTTGCTTAATAAAAATTCTAAATTAATTCACTTTAAAGAGGTTGTTCCTACCGCGAATGAGATATTTATTAATTCAGTTGAAAACGACTAAATATGGGAAACTTTACACTTATAACATCTAGAGAATATCTAAATAAGATTACTAACAAAACATTTATTTTATCTACACTTTTAACACCTTTATTCATTGCTGGAATTTTTTTACTGATTGGCTGGTTGACAAGTGTAAATAATGAATCTGTTAAAAATATTTCGGTTGTTGATAATACGGGATATATATATGAAAAACTAAATTCTTCTGGTACAATTAAATACGAGTTGCTAGGCGATTTTTCGATAGACGAAGCTAGGGAAATTTCGAATGCAAAATCAGATTATGCTCTTTTGTATATCAATGATTTTGAATCACCAAAGGCTATCGCTGATTCTATCAAATTTATTTCAGAAGATGCCACATTAACTGTTATTAATAACATTGAATCCCAACTTGAAAACATACTTACTAATGAGAATTTCAAAATCAATAATATTGACATAAATCAGATTAACAAAAGAAAGGTTTATGTCGATTTAAGTCAAGAAACATTTGAAGGAGAAAAAACAACTAAAGCTGATGGTTTAATAAAATTAATTTTTGGTTTTATTTTAGGAATGATGTTGTACATGTTTATATTTATTTACGGAAGTATGATTATGATGAGTGTTATTGAAGAAAAAACAAATAGGATCATTGAAATAGTTATTTCTTCGGTCAAACCTTTTCAATCAATGACGGGGAAAATTGTGGGAGTTTCTCTGGCAGGCCTAACACAATTTGTAATGTGGGGGATTTTAATATCTGTATTTAGCTCTTTGTTTTCTTATTTTTTTGGTATAACAACTACATATGAAAATACAGAGTTGATTTTAAATGCATCTGAGGATAGCGAAATATCCTCTGCTGCTCTTGGTATGATTTCTGCATTTATGAACTTGCCATTACTTAACATTATGATAGCCTTTGTCTTTTATTTTCTCGGGGGATACTTATTGTATTCTTCAATTTTTGCAGCAATTGGAGCTGCCGTTGACAACCAGACAGATGCACAGCAATTTTTAATGCCAATTACTATAATATTAATTGTAGCTCTATATGTTGGTATGCTTACCGTGCCTGAGGATCCTAATGGTATTGTTGCACAAATATTTTCATTTATCCCCTTAACATCTCCAGTAGTTATGATGATGAGAATTCCTCACGGAGTCCCTCTATTTGAACAAATATTATCATTACTAATTTTATTTGTCTCTGTAATTTTAGTTATATGGATTGCTGCTAAAATATATAGAATTGGTATCTTGATGTATGGAAAAAAGCCTTCATACAAAGAGTTAATTAAATGGCTTAAATACTAAAATTATGTCTAGAATTTTAATTATTGAAGATGAACCCGCAATTAGAAGGGTTCTTGTAAAAATTCTCTCGGAAGAAGATAAGTCACATGAAATTGATGAAGCTGAAAACGGTATTGATGCTATAAATCACATTAAGAAAAACTCTTATGATTTGATTATTTCAGATATTAAAATGCCTAAGGTTGACGGAATGGAAGTTTTAGATTACTCTAAAAAAAATACTCCTGAAACTCCAATCATTATGATTTCTGGACATGGAGATTTAGAATTAGCCGTTGATTCCATGAAAAAAGGTGCATTTGATTACATATCAAAACCACCAGATTTAAACAGATTATTAACTACTGTTAGAAATGCATTAGACAGAAAACAGCTTGTTGTTGAAAATAAGTTGCTAAGAAAAAAAATTAGCAAAAATTTTGAAATGATAGGTAAAAGTAAAGCAATAAACCAAATAAAAGATTTGATTGACAAAGTTGCGGAAACTGATGCTAAAATTTTAGTTAATGGTCCAAATGGTTCAGGAAAAGAACTTGTAGCAAAATCGATTCATAACTTAAGTAAAAGAGCTCATCAACCTTTAATTGAGGTAAATTGTGCAGCGATCCCAAGCGAATTAATAGAAAGTGAATTGTTTGGACATGTTAAAGGCTCATTTACTGGTGCTGTTAAAGATAAAGTTGGGAAATTTGAAGCAGCTCATAATGGTACAATATTTCTTGATGAAATTGGTGATATGAGTTTGTCTGCTCAAGCTAAAGTACTTAGAGTTCTTCAGGATAACTGTATTCAAAAAGTTGGAGGTGGAAAAGACATAAAAATAGATGTTAGGGTAATTGCTGCAACCAATAAAGATTTAAAAAAGGAGATTGAAGCTGCTAAGTTTAGAGAAGATTTGTATCATAGGTTAGCAGTGATAATAGTCGATGTACCCCCTTTAAATTCTAGAAAAGATGATATACCCTTACTGATTGAACATTTTTGTCAAAATATTGCTGACTCGCAAGGATCTGATGTTAAGAAATTTTCAGAAAAAGCAATTGACTTGATGAAAAAACATGACTGGTCAGGAAATGTAAGGGAATTAAGAAATGCAATTGAAAGATTAATTATCTTAGGTGATAAAGAAATTTCGCCTAAAAATGTAAAAGATTTTATAAAGATTTAAAATGAGATTCATATTTGTTTTATTTATTTCAATTTCAACACTTGCTCAAACCGACGAAAAGGTATTTAGAGAAATTTTTTCTAATTCTCTTACTCAGGGAAAAAGTTATGAATGGCTAGACTACTTGTCAAATCAAATCGGAGGTAGGTTGTCTGGATCACTTAACGCTGAAAGAGCGGTTAACTGGACAAAATCAGAATTAGAATTACTTGGATTAGATAAGGTGTGGCTTCAGCCAGTTATGGTTCCAAAGTGGGTTAGGGGAGCTCCAGAATTTGCATACATTGAAACAGCTCCGGGTAAAACAACACAGGTGAATATTTGTGCATTAGGCGGATCAATTTCAACCCCAGTTACAGGTTTGAAGGCAAATTTAGTTGAAGTTAAAAGTTTCGAAGAACTAGAAAGTTTGGGTAGAGATAAAATTCAAGGTAAAATAGTTTTTTATAATAGACCTATGGATCCTACTCTTATTGATACTTTTAAAGCATACGGAGGATGCGTAAATCAAAGATATGAGGGGGCGGTTTACGCTTCAGAATATGGTGCTGTTGGGGTTATTGTTAGATCAATGAATTTAAAAATTGATGATTTACCACACACGGGGAGTATGACATATGGAGATGTAGCAGTTGAAGATAGAATCCCATCTGCTGCAATAAGTACCCAACATGCTGATTTGCTTAGCTCAATGTTAAAAATGGATAAGGATATTCAATTCTATTTCAAGCAAAATTGTAAACAAATGGAAGATGTGTTGTCTCATAATGTAATTGGTGAGATAACAGGGACTGAGTTTCCTGACGAATATATTGTTGTCGGAGGGCACCTAGACTCATGGGATATAGGAGATGGTTCTCATGACGATGGTGCAGGATGTGTTCAGTCAATGGATGTTTTAAGGTTATTAAAAGTTTCAGGAATAACCCCAAAGAGAAGTATTAGAGTTGTATTGTTTATGAATGAAGAAAATGGTTTAAGGGGCGGGAAAAAATATGCTGAGGAAGCTTTTAGAAAGGGTGAAAATCACATTTTTGCCCTAGAAAGTGACGCTGGTGCATTTACACCCAGGGGTTTCTATTTTGACACAGATGAAAGCAATTTTGCT
>VMCO01000183.1 GCA_008081325.1 Flavobacteriaceae bacterium | reverse complement strand
TTTATTTGCTTCAGCTAATTAATTACCCCCCGGCTCTACTTTTACCACTGCTTATTCCTTTTTTTAACCTCTGATTTACCATCAAAATACCTTGAATAGCCTAAGTCAGTTGAAACAAAGGAGTTTTCATGTGTTTTTTCAATGTCCAGTTCAATTGATAAATTTAATGCGCATGGCAGAACATAACCTCCATTATAATCTGTATGCTCACCAATTAAATTGACCCTTCCTGGAGATTTAACATTAACTTTCATATTAATAAAATTAAACAAAAAAAAATGCCAGATAATATTCTTATCTGGCATTTCTTTATTTAATGGATTTTATAACCTATCTAACAACTAGTTTAGATACATTAGACTGTCCATCAACAGTTACCTTAAGCATATAGAATCCGCTTGTTATTGAACTTACATCTAGTGTATTTCCAACAATAGAAGTTTCTAATACTTTTCTTCCAGTTACTGAATATAGCTCAATAAACTTCTCACCATCAACTGGTGTAAGAATTGATACCATTCCATTTTCAACTGGGTTCGGGTATACTGTCATATCAAGGATGTTATTATCTTCAGTAGATAATCCACCACAGATAGTTTCAATAGTAAATGGACCACTAGTTATTGAACTGTCAGACGATAAGTGAACATTAAGAACACCATCATCAGATGTAACTTGATAGTCGATAGTACCACTTACAGGTGCAAGTAATACCTCTCCAGATCCGTTAGTAACATAAATCCAGTCCCAATTTTCCTCAGTTGTTCCACCAAGATTAACTGTTACTGAACCACCTTCATTATATGTAGTAGAGTAAATTTCTGAAGCTGAACCAGTAGTGAAGTTGTCATCAAAAGTTGAACCTCCACCAGTTCCTGTTCCATAATCATAAGATACTTCTGTGTCACAAGCTAAAGTAGCAATTGTGAACTCTACCGATGCAGATAATGCACCTTCAATCGGTTGATGAGCATCATCAACTACCATTGCAGTTAATGTATGCGTTCCATCAGGAAGGTTAGATAATGTTAATGATGTTTCATATAACATTACAGCATCACCATCATTGATCATATAGTGAATATGTCCATCACCTTCTCCAGCTACACCAACTGTAAAGTTAGTCATAGAGAAGTCAAACATAGCAGTACCAGAATATTCTCCAGTAACAGTAGCTTCTACAGAACTTATTCCGCTATCTTGAGTACATGTGATTTCAAAAGTAGCCGTATCACCATCATCAATTGTGTATTCAGTACCACCTATATTTAGGATTCCTCCGTTCCATCCATCACCGTAACTATCAGATAAAGTTAAAGTGTAAACTGCACCTTCTGGAACTGAAAGAGTCAGTCCAGCAGAATCAGCATCACCTGATAAAACAACAGTTCCATCAGCGTCAGCGATAGACCAAGAAATTTCAGCTGGCCAACTACCACCGTCAGTCATAGTTACATCGTAATCACAAGTAAAAGGCTCACATACGATATCAGCCGTACCTGAAGCACCATCTTCGATAGTGTACTCTGTACCTCCAACACTAATGATTCCACCATTCCATCCGTCTCCGTAACTATCAATCATGTTAAGAGTGTATGTTCCATAAGCTACTTCTAGCATTTGAGCTTCACTTGAAGCATCACCAGACATAACTACCGCACCAGATGCGTCAGTAATATTCCAAGATATTTCACCTGGCCAACTACCACCTGATACCATTGCAACTTCATACGTACAGTTAACTTCAACAACAGGCTCACATGAAGCGTTAGAACAGTCACCGAAAGTTGCGGTAATTGTTGTGTCTTCAGTAACACATGGAAGTGTTCTGTCATTATTAGCATTTGGATCAGCACAATCTTGACCTGAAATATCTTCTTTAGCACCCCAATCACCAGCGTCATTAGGACTATTTAGGATAGTATATTTACCTCCGATATTGTTAGGAGTTACAACAGCAGATCCAGTCCAAATACCGTCTCCATCATCGTCAGTTAATGCAAGTGCATTAGCACCTCCCATTACTCCACCTCCGATATAAATTCCATTTTCACCTACTTCAATATTTGTAGCACATACTTCAAAAGTAATAGTTACATCTACAGCAGGATCTTGTCCAGCACATTGGTTCCAGTGTACAAAATCAAGAGTTTGGTCAGCTCCTGCAACAGTTAAAGCTCTGTTCCAGTAACTTCCATCCCATGATAAACAAGTGTTTTCACAATTCCAGAATTCCTGAGTATCCCAGTTTCCTAGAGTGTACTTATACAAGTAGTCTCCATCTTCTAACGCCATAGTAAGCGACCATACTCCGTCACCGTCGTCGTCAGTCATTGGATGTGCTCCTGGATTCCAGGTTGTACCACCACTTCCGTTGTCACCAAAGTTACCAACTACGTGAGGAACAGATGTTCCAGCAACGTATCCAGCATAACTAGATGGATCAACATTGAAAGTAATCATTGGAGTTGAAGGCTCATCACCATATTCATGGCTACCTAAGTTTGTCCAATCTTCAAGATCTAAAACCACCCATTCTGAATCTTCAGCTGTAGTACCAGCAGAAGCTGCCCAATCAGTGTTTCCTGAAGTTACAGAACTTTTTCTCACAAGAGTATGGTCTTTAGTAGCTTGTCCAACGCCAGCAACATCCCATGCAGATCCTGGATCAGCATAGTCATCATCCTGAAAGTTTTGACCTACTGTATCAACCATTTGGTAATCATCTGCAGTTCCGAATACTAAAGCAAATGCATCATCTCCATTTGATAAGTAAGTGAATGTGTGATCTGACTCAGCAGCGATAGCATCATCAGCACTAGGATGTCCAATAACATAAACATCACCTGCAGCTACAGAAGCTCCTTCTGGAAATTCATTCCAAAAATCATAAGTGTTTGGATCATCTTGAGCATTACTTACGCTTGGAAAAGCGAATTGAGTTAAATCAACTGCCTCATCTGTAGCATTGTAAATTTCTAAATACTTGTTGTTTGATGTACCTTCAGCGTATTCACTAAAGAATACGTTAGGAACACTAACAACAGGATTACCAACCACAACCGAACCTAATGCAGCCTCGTCAGCTGGATTTGCGTTAACACCAACAACATTAAAGCCGTACTGAATAATCAGTCCAGTAGCAAGTTCTTCAGCTGTTGCTGTAACAGAAAATTCTCCACTAGCAGGTAGTGGGAAGGTCTTTGATCCGCCAAACGCGTCAGCATAACCAGCACCAGGGTCTAAGGCTTTAATAAAATAGCTAGCAACATAAGCATCGTCAAGCGTATTTGAAGAAACGGTTCCTGAAAAAGTCAAGTCTACTCCATTAAAAGAAGCGCCAGGCTCAACAAAAGTAGAAGCCTCCATTGACTTATTACCGGTTCCGTCAGCGTTAGTCCAATATGCATCCTCAACATTGTATGCATTGAAATTTGGCTGAAGTGTAATTGTTCCTCCATCAGCATCTACAACAGTTTGTAAATCTGATACAGTCCAACCACTTCCAAACATGTAATTGCCTCCTAGGTCAAAAACATTCATATATCCGACCCAATTATCACTTGGCGAAGCCTCAACAGAGTTTTGCGCTGTAGTAAAATTGAATACGAATAATGATAAAACTAATAGTAAAGTTTGTTTCATAATTGTAAAAATTTAATTAATAATTTACTTGATTTAAGTTAAATATTATCAAGTAGTTAGTTTACTTTATAATTTCACAATATATGAAAAAAAATAAATTATAAAAGAATATGGACAACTAAAAAATAAATTTTTTTTTAAATATGTTTTTAACCTGTTAATAAACAATTTAAATATTAATATTCTTAACAGTGATTATTACTATATTGCAAACTATTTTTTCAAACGTTGTAGTAACTAAAATTTTAAATCAAAATTCATGAAAAATATTGCATACTTAATCTTTATATTCTTTATTAATTTATCCTATTCTCAATCAAGCATTACATTTAATATTGATCCCTCTAGTTATATAAACTGGACAAACTCTTCAACCCCACATGTCGTTGGCTCTTTTAATAATTGGGATCCAGGCGAACTAGCCATGAGCGATGATGACGGTGATGGAATATGGTCAATTACGCTAGATCTAGAAGATGGAGATTATTTGTACAAATTTACCCTAGGTGATTGGGGTACGCAGGAATTCTGGACCGAAGAAAAAGATTGTCTGGTGTGGGATGGTGAATACTGGAATAGAGGTCTAACTGTAGCAGGAGCTGACCAAACTCTTGATTTTGTTCACTGGAATCAGTGTGCTGGAGAAGATCCCTTAGGTGAGGTTACACTTTCTTTTGAGGTTAACTCATCCGCAATAATTGGTGGTATTTCAACAACACTTTATGCGGGTGGTGGATTTCTTGGAAGTGCAATGCAAGTTCCGCTTTCTGATGATGACGGTGATGGTATATACACAGGATCAACCCAAGTTTCAGAAGGATCAGGAGGGAACTTTATATTTTTTAATAGCCCACAAAATGAATGGGATTGGAATGCAAAAGAAGATTTAGCTGGTCAAGAATGCGCGGATTCTGCAAATAACAACGATAGAATTATTGATCCTATATATGAAGATACAACAGTTGTTGTTTGTTTTGGACACTGTTCAGGTAACGGCACTGGAGATTGTCCTAGTGATGTCGTGAGTTATAATTTAACAATGAAGGTAAATACTCAAAATATTACAGTGGGTGAAAATGGTATTTATTTAGGAGGTGGCGTTTTTGGTAATGCAACTCAACATTTATTAAACGATGATGATAACGATGGAACATGGGAGGTAACTATTGAGGTTTCTGAAGGGTATACAGGAAATTATATATTTCTAAATAGTCCTAATGATGGGGATGATTGGAATGCTAAAGAAGATTTAGCAGGACAAGAATGTGCTGATGCAGCTAACTGGAATGATAGAATTTTAGCTCCTGTATATAGTGATACTACCTTATTACATTGTTTTGGAAGTTGTGAAAGTGATGGTAGTTGTCCAGAGGGAGATTCTCCATTGATGCTGCAAGGAATTATTGATTTTAATGTTCCAGCTGGATCAACTGATGGTAGAGCAGTTCATTTATTTGCAAATAACGATATAAATGATCTCTCAGAATATGGTATTGGAATAGCTAATAACGGTGGTGGTACAGATGGTCAAGAGTTTACTTTTCCGTCAATTTCAGTTTTATCAAATGATCATATTTTGGTTGTTAGATCTATTGAAGCAATGGATGATTATATGAATGTCTCAGAGCTTTATGATCATGTAATATTAGACGAATCAGGTGTTATTAATTTAGGAGGTGATGACGCTGTTGAATTATTTTATCTTGATGAAGTAATTGAAACTTTTGGAGACATTAATGCTTCGGGACTTGGTCAGGAATGGGAATATACAGATTCATGGGCTTACAAAACTAACGGAGTATGGAGCTATGGAGGTGTTAATTGTACAGATGGCTCTACAAATATTTGTGATTCTAATTGTATTTACCCTTATGCAGATTGCGGTGATGTGTTTAATTTGTACTCAGAAAATGGATTAAGATTACAATATGAGGTGGCAGGATATAGAGCTGTCAGCCCTGGAGATGCAATTGGTTCTGGTGGAGCATGGTTTTGGTCTGCTCAGCCATACAATGATTTTGTTGAGACATACAATGATAATAACCCAGAGTACCCAAATCAGAATAATGTAAATAATGGATTGATTGACGATATCATGTTCTTTTTTGAGGACGGTACGTTTACATATGATACAGGTAATGATGGTACAATAATGGGAAAGAAGGATGAGATAGATTTAGCCTTTGATCCATCGGGTGATAATGCCTATGATCCAGATAATAATGTTAACGAATATTATAATTATCCTCTTGATGACTTTACTGATAATTTTATTCTTGGAAATGATGGTACATATAATACAATTGAATTTGAAACTATTGGTGCTTTAGGATTATATACATCAACAGGTGCTCAAGTTTATCAGATTCTAGAGCAAACAGCTAATACTATATATATCAGAAATGTAGGGTCAGAAGGAAATGCTTGGTATTCGATATTGACAACTGATTCTCACACCTTTTCAATTGAAGATAATGAGATTCTTGAAATGTTTGTGCACCCTAATCCAGTAGACGGAAACTATATTACTATTTTATCCCCCGTCGAAGGATTAAAAGAAATTCAAATTTACTCTGTAACTGGCAGAAAAGTTCTTGAAACTATCACTAACGAAAACTCATTAGATGTTGGTTCATTAAATAGCGGTTTTTATATATTGAAAGTTTCAATCAATGGACAGAGTAAAACATCAAAACTTGTTATAAAATAGCTTTTCAAATTTCTTGATAAAAAAACACCCCTAATCTAGGGGTGTTTTTTTTTGTAATTATAAAATAATTACCTAAGAATCAATTACAACTTTTAGGTCTTTCTTAGTTATATAGTAATCATTATCTATGTTAATATATAGGTTGTTTATTGGAGTGCTTTTAAACTCTTCATTAGGATAAAGAAATTTATTTTCCCCGTCAATGATTACTTCGATAGGCATTTCAAAACCTTCGATAACATTATTCCACCTATATTTAAGTTCACCATTAGATATTTCATATTCAAACTCCGGTATTCTAACGTCACGTAAGTATTGATCAAAGAATTTGTCAAGATTAATATCTAATTTTTCGCTTATATAATTTTCAATTTGTTTTGATGAAACTGTTTGGTGATAAAAATCTTTATTAATTCCTCTGAGCGTTTCTCTCCACAATTGATCATTGTTTGCTATTTGTCTTAGAGTGTGAAGAACATTTGCACCCTTTGCATAAATATCTCCAGAACTTTCTCTATTGATATCATATTCTCCTGTAATCATGGGTTTTCGATTTGAAATTCCAGCTCGTGAGCTAATTACATATTCAGCTCCTGCTTCTTTACCAAAGAAATATTCTACATATAGATTTTCAGAATAAGTTGTAAACCCTTCATGAATCCACATGTCAGCAATATCAATGTAAGTAATGTTATTGGCAAACCATTCATGACCACCTTCATGAATTATTATATAATCAAATGCAAGACCCCATTTTGAATTAGATGGATAGCTTGATCCTCTATAGCCATTTTGATAACCATTACCGTATGTTATGGAACTTTGATGTTCCATTCCCAGATAAGGAACCTCTACCATTTTAAAACTGTCTTCATAAAAAGGATATGGGCCAAACCAGTGCTCAAAAGCTTCAATCATCATTGGCACCTGTTTGAATTGTTCTTTGGCTTTATCTAGATTATAGCTTAATACATAATTATTAATATCTAAATCTCCTTTTTCCCCTTTGTAAACCTCAGAAAAATTTACATAGTCTCCGATATTTATGTTTACCCCATAATTGTTTATAGGGTTTTCTACATACCAATCAAAAGTTTTTGTGTCATCATTTTTCTCAGTTACTTTTTTTAATCTCCCGTTTGAAACATTGGTTAAATGTTTTGGAACATTAACACTAATTAGCATTGAATCAACCTCATCATACATGTGATCCTTGTTCGGCCACCATACACTAGCGCCTAATCCTTGACAAGATGTAGCAATAAAATGATTGTTGTTTTCATCTCTTGCCCATGATAAGCCACCATCCCATGGTGCTCTTATCGCTTCTTTTGGAAATCCTTCATAATTGATCTTAATAAAATTAATTTCATCTTTCTTTTGCTTCTTTTTAAGTTCAATGAAATAAGCGTTTCCTTCACGATTAAACTTTAATGTTTTTCCATTAGCAATTACAGATGTTATTTTCATTGGTTCTTGAAGATCAATTTGCATAATTTTTTTTGAATTCAAAACTTTATAACCTACTGTATTTGAACCACTTATAAACTTTTTATCAGGTTCTACTTTAATATCCAAATGGTAATACGTCAAGTCCCACCATTCTCTCTCTGGAGTGATACTTCCTCTCAAACTATCTTGCCTTGTTGGAGTTAGTTTTTCTTCCATTAATCCTTGTGCAAAACCGTCTATTGATAATACAATAAATAAGAATATTATTAATCTTGAAGCCATATTATTACCTTTATAAAATTATAACATTCAATTTAGTAATTAAGAATGAGATTTTCCTGCTATTTATTTATAACATTAATTTTCTTTTCATGCTCAAATACAACTGAATTAATGTTTGATCAGGATAATGGTGGGCTATTTCTTCCTAAAGGATTTCAGTCATTAGTTGTACATGAAGGTGTGGGGCAGAGTAGACATCTAGCTGTGAATGATAATGGAGATATATATATAAAGTTGAGATTAGACTACGGAAGAAATGGGAATGTTGCACTAAGAGACAAAAACGGAGATGGGAAAGCAGATATTATAGAAAGATTCGGAGATTATCCTAATGATGGCAGATTTGCAACTGAAATGAAAATTAATGATGGATATCTTTATTACAGCTCAGAAAGAGTAGTGTATAGACAAAAATTAAATCCAAAAAAATTAATACCCGATTCTCCAGTAGAAGTTATATTAACTGATCCCTTCCCCATAAGATGGCATAATGCTAAATCACTAGCTTTTGACAATCAAAACAATATGTATGTAACATTTAGTGGTTTTACAAATTCTTGTGAAGATATGACCAAAGGATATGATGATCCAATGGCTACAGTTTTGGGTAGATACCCTTGTGATGAAT
>VMCO01000063.1 GCA_008081325.1 Flavobacteriaceae bacterium | reverse complement strand
TTATTCTTCATTAACAATTTCATAAGTGTTATTATTGTTAATATCTATAGTAGAGCAGTCATCAGCGACAAATCTTTTATAATTATCATTTTTAAGTTTATATATTTTCATACTACTAGAATTGTCTACATTATTAAAGGTTATTAAATAGGGCTCATGATTAATTTGAGATAGTTTTCCATATTTTAGGATTAATTGTTTTAACTTTGTTATTTCAGAATTAAGTCTCGTATCAGTATTAGACTGGCTCAAAAAATTAAATGATAGAGTTCCAAAAATTCCAATAATTGCAATAACTAATAAAAGTTCAATTAAGGAAAAGCCTTTTTTATTCAATGTCTTTTGGTTGATTTATTAAGTCGTTATTTACTAGATTTTCAATATATTTTTTCATATTTATCATACCATCACTAGCGCCAGTTTCTATAGCTTGATCAATTTGTGGTATTTTTGACTCGCGAATGAGATTTCTAATAGCTGAATTGCATACCATTACTTCAAAGGCACCAATCCTTCCCGAACCATCTTTCTTTTTAAATAAACGCTGTGTTAAGACCATTTGTAAGGATGTTGATAATTGAGATCTTGCTTGTGCTTGTTCTTGGGGTGGGTATGCATCAATAATTCTATTTATTGTTGAAGATGCTCCACTAGTGTGAAGTGTCCCAAAAACTAAATGGCCAGTTTCAGCTGCTGTAAGTGCTAAAGAAATTGTTTCATAGTCCCTTAGCTCACCTAGCAGTATAATGTCTGGATCTTCTCGTAGAGCAGCCTTAATTGCTCTTGCAAAAGATTGCGTGTCTCTTCCAACTTCTCGCTGTGATATAATACTTTTTTTGTTTTGATGCATAAATTCAATAGGGTCCTCAATTGTAATTATATTAGCTTGCCTAGTGCTATTAATGCTATCAATCATCGCTGCTAGTGATGTTGATTTTCCCGAACCTGTTTGACCCGTTACTAAAATAAGCCCAGCATGATTATTTAAAACTTTTTCAACTACTTTAGGCAGATTTAATACTTTAATGTCTGGAATGTCTGATACAATTACGCGCAATACACAATTATGTCCATTTGAAGAAGTAAAAGAGTTTGTTCTAAATCTATTATTTTCAACTTGAACAGCAAAATCCATGTCTCCCTCTTCGAGATATTTTTCTAATTCTTTTTTCGTCATATGCTGGGAAAAAAAATTTAAAAAATCTTCTTCAGTAACTCTCTCTTGATCAGAAATAATGATTTCACCTTTAAACCTTACTGCAGGAACTTTATTTTGTGATAAATGCACATCTGACAAACCAGGAAATTGATCTAACAAAGAGCTTAGTAAATTATTAATATCTGTACTCATAATTTGATTGTATTATAGATCAAAATGATAATAATAAACAATAGTTTAAAGCGGTATGGCTGAAAAAAGTATAGTTAATGATCTAAAAAAAATAGGGAGGATTATTACCAATCCTATTGGTAAATCTAGTTTAAAAAAAGAAAAAATAGTAGCTGTAGATATTCAAATAGAGTCCATCACTATCGCGTTGATGCAGTATGGAAAAAAATGGAAGATAGAGAGAGTACTCCATAAAACATTTATTCCTCCTGATGGAGATTATCCTCTATCAGATCATACTGGTTTCTATGTTAGGAATTTAAGATCAATGTTGCAAAGTCAAAAATTAGTAGGCTTGGATGGGTCTATTATACTGCCATACTCTGCTTGCAAAGTACATTTCTTTGAAATGGAATTATTAGATGATGATGAACTAGAAGAAATGATCCAAGATGGCTCTTTAAATGATCAATTTAATTTTTTACCAAAAGATATCTTTAACAATCCCTATTCTTTTAATGTTCTCAAGAGAGATGAAGATCATGGGAATATGCAAGTAATTTTAGTTGTCGGCGATGATAAAAGATTAGATAACTTTAGAGTGATTCTCCAACGAGCTGGGTTAAATACAGTTATTATGGAACCAGAAGTATCTTCAATTATCAATGCTCTGTATGCTCAATTTGGTGAAAAATTTTATGATAAACCAACAGCTTATGTAATTAATACTGAAGTTTATACTTATTCAATGATTGTATCTAAAGATGGCTTTACAATTTATAATATAAACTTTGAAGATGCTGACAGAGTTCTTTTAATGCATGTGGAGGATATTCCAGATCTTGAAGGTGAAGTCTGGACAGAGGTATTCAGAAGAATAAATGGTGAAATTGAAAATCAAATTACAAAATACAATCAAAAATATCAAGACAATCCTGTACAAGAAATATTTTTTATCTCTAACAGAGTCTCCACAAAAAATTTCATTACTGGTCTTAATTTAAATACCCTTGGTCTTCCAGTTTATAGTTTAGATACTCTAAATAATTTAAAGTATTCAAGAAAAATTAGAAATTATATCAATAAGTTTGAAAACAAATCATCATTTGCGAAAGTAATAGGAGCGGGGATTAATAGATTTAATTTTTTTGATGTGAAAAACAAATATGAACCCTTTATAAAATTTAATTTATTAAAAAATAAAGAACAAATTAAGCTTAGTCGGCAATTAAAGGCACTTAATAAATTTTTTAATTACTCTATTTTGATCACCCTAACTACCGTGGCTTGTATTTTAGGATTATTAACATATCCAATTTACCAACAAAATGAAGATATACTTGTTGATTATGATCAGAAAAAAGAACTTTTCTCTAATTTGTCCAATGAAAATACAAGTTTATCAATAAAGCACAAAGAATTAAAATATTACATCTCTTTATTTGATCAGCACAATATGAAGCAGAATATATCTTCTTTAAATTTAATTCATTTACATATTTTAAAAAGTGTCCCTAATGGACTTAAAATAGAAGAGCTAAACTATACGCCATCTATGCAGGAGGACGGCAAAGCTATCCAAACGGCTAAAATTTCAGTTCGAGGTATCACTATTGATGAGAATAATCTTAAATTTTTTATGGAAAATCTTAAAAAGAATAAAAATTTAGAAATACCTGATTTTGGAATAAGTGCATCGAAAACACAGTCTAAAAATTTTAATTTACTTATCAATATTTTAAGTGATTTAGATCAAGAAAGTGTAATTTAAAAATGGATTCTTTTTTAAAATTATTTATTCGAAAGGAGAAAGTGAAGAAGAAAAATAATTTTTCGTCACTTTTTTTTAAACGGGTATCCACTTCAACAGCTAATCAATCTAAAAATGAAAAGTTCGTAAATAATCAGAAAAAAAAGAATGGTATTTTTTCTTTAAATTTTTTTCAATCCAATAAGAGCACGGCAACAAAATTTACTTATGAGGAAAAACAATATTCAAAAGAAGCTGAAGATTTTATTTTAAATAAAGCAATTGATACAAGAGAAATTAATAAATCATTGGAGCTTACTAAATCAAAACGATTCAAATTTAGGCCTGAAAAAATTTATTTATCAAAAGTTTCTATTTATTTGAAATCTGCAATTTTGGTTCTTTCAATAAGCTCTTACTTTATTATAGACTTTTTTGTAATAAAGCCATTTTTGGAAGATCAAGAAATTTTAGTAAAAGAAAAACAAAAATTTGAAACTGAAATTGTCAGGCTTAGCTCTCTTAATCCTTTATTAGAAAAAAATATTAATGAATTTAATGAATTAAGAACATCCTATGAGGAATATTTTTACCCAAAAAATGGAACAGATAGGTTTTATGATTTGGTTACATCAGTAGCCTCAAAACATGAGTTAAATTTAGAGTTTGAGAAAGGTAAAATTAATAGTGTTTTTAATCAGAGTCAGAGTCCTTTGTTTGATATGGTTCCCATTACATTAAAACTTAATGGTGGTTATTTAAATTATTTACGGTTTAAAAGAGAAATTGAACTAACAAAAGAGCATATTAAGGTTTTACAAGAGCAAGTAAATAATGATAAAAATAGTTTAAATATTGAACTGAAACTTGTAATTTTGTTAAAAGTTTAATAAATATATGACATTCGAAAGGAATATTATGAATATATCAAAAAAATCACAAAAAGGGTTTTCATTAGTTGAATTACTAGTTGTTGTGGCAATTATTGGTATTCTAGCAGCTGTAGGTATTACAACATATACAGGATATATAGCTAGTGCCAAGAAAAACACTGCTAATAGTATTCATGGCACTATAGTCTCTTATGCTTCAGCCGAAAGTGCAAAGTGTTCACTTGCTGGAGGAAATTACATGGGTGTTGCGTGTCCTTCAGGCAATAATGCAAGGGCAGATATGGTATCAGCAACAGTAAATTATCTTGTGGCAAATTTTGACAATCCTTATGATGCAGCCCAAGCTGCTGGTGTAGCTGCAAATGCTACAGATTGTACTGCTGCAGGGGCATCTGGGAAAGTGCACATCATTAATAATTTAGGTGCTGCAACAGATAGAACAATTAGAATAGAAACTTGTGTAGATAACGTAACAGGTAATAGAAAAATATCACCTGTGATCACTATTGAATAGAACTTTAAAATCAAATAAAATTTATTAAGGGGTAATTTATTACCCCTTTAACCTCCAGAAAACATTTCTCCGGCTTTAAATATTGGAAGGTACATACCTAATAGAAGTGTTGCAACAATACCACCTATAACAACTATCATTAGAGGTTCAATAGCGGCGCTTAAAGCATCAACAGCATTATCAAATTCTTCTTCATAATAGTTTGCAATTGATACCAACATTTCATCAACATTTCCTGTTTTTTCACCCACAGCAATTAATTGAGATAATTCTATTGGAAAAATTGGATTTGAACCAAATAAGGTTGATAACTCTTTTCCGGTAAGCACCTCATTTTTTACTTTTTCAATTCCTTCTTTTATTGGAATATTATTAGTTACAGTTGTACAAATTTCTAAGACCTGAATAATAGGCACCCCAGCTTTCATTAAATTTGCCATTATCAATGCTAATCTTGCATAAGTTGATTTTGTAATTAAAGCTCCAAATATTGGAAGTTTTAAGAGCAACTGGTGATAACGTTTTCTTAAATCATAGGATTGTCTTATAGCAAAAATAAATATTAAAAAGAAACTAACAATAGAAAGAAACATCAAACCTCCTTGTGAAGGTGTTCTTAAGAATTTGCTTATATCGATAAGCATTTGAGTAAATTGAGGTAAATCTACTCCCATACCGCCATACATATTTTCAAAAATCGGTATAACTTTTATTAACATAAATACTGATATACCTAAGGCAATAGTCAATACAATAATTGGATAGGTAAATGCTTTTTTGAGGCCTTTTCTAATTTTCTCTCTCTTTTCAATCATTTCAGATAGTTTTGCTAAAAATTCATTAAGCATTCCTGATTGTTCTCCAGCGCCGACTATGCTTAAATATATATTGTCAAATACTTTAGGGTGTTCACTAAAAGTATAATAAATCGAATTACCTTCTGAAAGTTTATTAAAAATTGTTTTGAGCACATTTTTTAAACCCCAAGATTTAGCTTGTGATTTCAAGATACCAATTGTCTCTAAAACCGGCAAACCTGCAGTAACCATGGATGTTAATTTTTTTGTAAACTGAAGTAGTTCAGCTGTTTTAACTTTTTTACTTGCTAATAGAGGCTTTGGATTTGCCTTTAATTTTTGAATTTTAATTTTTCTTCTTTTAAGTAATTTTTCAGCTTGATTCTTATCATTGGCATCAATGTAATCTTTAATTATTTTTCCGTTTAGAGTACCTTCAAAGATAAACTCTTTCATTAGCTAATCAATACTCTTTGATATTCTTCCATTGATAAAATTCCATTTTTCAAATAATTTTTACCAGTTTCAGACATTGTAATAAATCCACTTTTTTTTGCAATTTCTAGTAACTCAGGTGCTTGAGCATTGTTTAAAATACCAGTAGCAAGTTCAGTCGTATTTTCCAATACTTCATATATTCCTTGTCTTCCTTTGTATCCTGTTCCTTTACATTTATCACATCCCTTACCTATATGGGGTTTAATTGTGAGTGCCTCAGCCTTATCAAAACCTGCAGTTTCTAAGTGTTGTGGTTTAACATTTGTATCTATTATCTTACAATCCTGGCATACTTTTCTAGCTAACCGTTGAGCAACAATGAGTGTTAAAGCTGAAGAGACCATAAAACTTGGAACTCCCATATTTAACAGCCTAACAACAGTGGAAATTGCATCATTTGTATGTAAGGTGCTTAACAGCAAGTGACCAGTTAGAGCTGCTTTAATAGCTATTTCTACAGTTTCTTTATCTCTTATTTCACCCACTAGTATTACTTCAGGATCTTGTCTTAAAAAGGATCTCAAGATTGATGAAAAAGTTAATCCAATTTGATCATTTGCTTGTACTTGTCCAAGTCCCTCTAAATAATATTCTACTGGATCTTCTGCTGTTAAAATACTTTTGCCCGGTGAATTGATAGTTTGTAAAGCAGCATATAGAGTAGTACTTTTACCACTACCAGTAGGGCCAGTAACTAGGACCATTCCTTGAGGGGAGTTAATAGCCTTATTGAGCTTTTCGAGATCTTCTTTTAGAAAACCTATCTTATCTAGAGCAAGTTCTGGACTACCTTTAAGTAATCGCATGACTATTCTCTCTCCATATTTAGCTGGAAGTGTTGAAAATCTAACATCTATCCAATCCGATTTTGGGTTTCTTTTATCTTTAAACTGAAGCACACCGTCTTGGGGAAGTCTTTTTTCTTGAATGCTACACTGTGACATAATTTTTAATCTAGTAACAACAGCCTGATAGTTTGCTAATAAATATTTTGTGTACATTTCTTGAGTTTCAAGAACTCCGTTTATTCTGAAACGCACTCTACATTTTTCATCCCTAAAAGGTTCAATATGTATATCGCTTGTATCACTTACCAATGCATGATTGAGCATGTAGTCTACAAATTCAACAACTCCTGAGGCTGCTTTCGCACTTAATCTTTCATTTTGTTGATTATACCCTTGACCATTATTATTATTTTTTTTTGGTTCATCATTTTGATTTTCTTTAATTGTTTTTCTTTTTTCTTCATCAAAAATATCTTCTTTAATTGCTTCATCGACCAAAGAAGGTCTCGTAACAAAAAACTTTATACCATTCCGATGAAATTGTTTTAGTCGTGGACCAATTGTTCCAACTTTTAATGGATCGGCTACGGCAATGTGTAATTCATCATTTAAAATAGAAAAAGGAACTATTTCCTCTCTTTTAACAACATCGCCTGGAATAAGTGAAGCTGCAGCTACTTGAATCATTTTTGGGTTAAATTCTGTTGGTTGTAAATTATACGACTTCGAAATTGCATTTGTTATATCATTTTCGGTGATAGAATTTTTTTCAAGCAAATAATCCAGCATTCCCTTTCCGGCTGCAGAACTTCCACTTGAAGCTTCTTGAAGAACCTGAGAGGATATGATGCCCTGTTGCCTTAAAACAGTGCCAACTTTTGCAATTACTTCTTTAGAAATTTTTGCCATATTTAATTATACTTTAATTTATATATTAGTCATTATCAATTTCTAAGCCTGCAACACCAACTGAAGCACATCTTGAACCAGAAGGTGTGCAAATTGCAATTTTAAGAACTTTGTTTTCATCAAAATCAACCATTATTTTTTCAGGGATTAAATCTTCATTAGCAATGGCAGAAGTAAAAAATTTATCACCTAAATTTAAAAAAATACCAACAGTGATCAAAACTAATAATATTTTGATAGTTTTATCTACTTTTAAAATTATATTTCTATTTTTCATAAATCTCCTTAAATTTTTATAAAATTATTATAAATTATAAAATGGTAGGAATAATAAAAAAAAGCAATTCTTTTTGATTATCGGCTATTTCTTTATTATTAGTAAGCCATTTTAAACCAGGTATTTGATTTGTGCCTGGCACGCCTTGAGAAGAGTCTGACTCTGTAGAAGTGTAAAGACCCCCCAATACGACAATTTCTTGATTTTTCATGTACATTTCAATGGGCTGACTTTTAGAACCAATGGAAGTTAGAGTTTTATCAGGCACCTGACCTTTAACTGCAGTGCCTACAGATGAGTCTTCTAAATAATATTTTAACTTAATTGAGTTATCTGGACCAATAAAGGGTGTTAATTCAAGTATCAAACCTGCTTCACCTGAAATCTGTTCTGGTTCACCTTCAGTTGGTTCGGTTATAGTTGTAAATTGAACAGTTTGTTTGAATTCACCCGTTTTACCATTGGTAAGTAAAATCTTAGGATTTGAAATAGTTGTTGAAACTCCATCACTTTCTAACATATCTAGTTCAGCTTTGAATGTTGCTGCACCAACATCAGTTATTAGTCCAATACCAGAAGTTCCATTTATTAAACCATTAAAAAGTGATCCTACTGAAGATCCAAAAGCAATATCTGATTCAGCAGTTGGAGCAGAACTTCCAATAATTCCTGAAGTAGTTGTTAACACCCCATTGTTGCCTAAAATTTCATTTTCTCCTGTTCCGTATAATCCAAGTCTTGATCCAAACTCGTAGGCAAAATTATCGGAAGCTGTTACAATAAATACTTCAAAATAAACTTGCTTAACTTTTTTGTCGATTTCCTCAAGAAGAATTTCTATTCGATCTAATACTTGATCATCGGCAGTGGCTATAATAGTATTAGTTGCTTCATTTACCTCAAGAACTGGAGTCATTTCTTTTTCTTCGTCAGTTCAAAAGGTTTCAAGCGCATCCTTAATATCAGGAGCAGGATTAAAAAAGATATTGTATGCAGCAGTTGAATAGATACGTTTTTCTTCTGGTATAATTTCTTCTGGTTTTAACTCATCGTACCTTGCTTTTGAATACACTTGAAGTAATCCAGTTTCC
>VMCO01000126.1 GCA_008081325.1 Flavobacteriaceae bacterium | reverse complement strand
GACTCGGACCATCTTCAAAAACCAAAAATTCTTTTTGTTTGGCTAAATGCGTTTCTAATCCACCAGGAAAATATGGACTTCCAGTGAAATTTTCTAACATTTCAGCAGCGGCTCTAGAATAAGTTGAGTGACCAGAGACATAGCCCGCAAAATTTGGAGTAACAAAAGTAGGTCTTTGATATGGCCACCAATTATCCGCTAAAATCCAATCAACTCCAGCAAAATCTGATTCAGTATTTTCAACATAAGTATGACCCCTCCAAGTGTAAACTTTTATTTTACCGACATTTTCATTGTCATCTCCAGCTAGTGGATCACCAGCTTGAACAATTTCAATTAAACCGTCAATTAATTCAAAACCATATTCACTGTAATTATCTAGAGTCGGATCAGTTCTTTGCCCCTGCTCACCAAAATATCTGATTGCAGAGATAGGCCTGATGTAATCATACCAACCTTTAATACCCCAGACTGAAATTGCCACATCATGCATCACTCCACCTAAAATAAAATAAGATTTGATGTCCCATTCTAAATCTGATAATTCATCTCCCTGACCTTGAAATTTCTTTTCTAATTGAGGATTATCACTAACCGAATTTAATAACACAAACCAATGTCCTGGAGGAGTTTCAGAATCTGGTCCATCAGCCCAATATTCAGCAAGAACCCTTGTATAATCTCCTCTTTTTACATTTTGCACTTCATATGATCCATTTGTTACTGGATTCACTGAATAACCTTGACTTGTATCCCCTCCATTATAATAATTGTAAAAACTTGTAAAATCAGAAAAATCTGTTGGATAGGTGTCATCATCTACATTTCCAATTGAATTAGGAGATATATCCCAAATAGTATCATCCTCTGGTGAGAGGTGGGATCCCCAAACAGATACCATTGAAAATGACTCAATAAATAATTCATTTGTTTCATCATTATCATCGATTAAAGGAGGAGTTCCAGGATCATGATACACTTTGTATGTATTTCCATCCCTTTCAAATTCAGATAAATCTTCCTCATTTAGTCCAAATGGCCAAACACTTCCCCACTCGGCACCTAGAAATTCTGGAGTAGTTTCAGATAATACATTTCCACTTTGATCAACAAAAATATCTAATGATAATGGCTGCCATCTATTTGGATCTGTTATAGTCTGATTACCTGCAAAAATTGGTGCTAGCGGATCATTTACAGGCTCATAATGCTGATTTATATAATCAGCTTGCTCATTTGATCCATCAAGTAATCCATATTGAATATATTGTTCAGCAATGTAGTTTCCAAGATCTGAAGGACTAGTTTCATAACCCTCAGATTCAAAATAATTTGTATCCAATCCTAATATGTTCATTAACGAATTTGCCTTTGCTAAAACTCTTTCATAACCTGGTGAATTACTAAATCTATGTAATATCAACCTGTAGGCTGCATAACTTATTGATCTTATATTATTTATATGATCAGGATCTGTACTAGTAAAAGAGCTAAATTCTGATGTATAATCATTAATACTATTACCAATTAGATATGTAGAACCCTTATCATTCACAATAGCCCAAGAATCATACATGGCAGCACTTACATGAAATAAATTTCTTGCATGCACAGTTGGTCTTGCTAAATCATTTCTTATTGAATAAAGCAAAACCTCATTCCATAGTCTTGCAACAGAATAACTATAATCTTCATAAGCATCAGGCAGCTCTACTGAAACGTCTAATTCTATAATTCCTGTTGAACAATCCTCATTTGTAGCAACTATTAAAACTTTACCCTCTTCTGCTACTTCCCACATAACTTCAATACTCGAAGTACCATTACCTGAAATTATGGATCCATTTTCAACCTCCCATTCATAAGCTACGATTGACTCATCACTATATTGATAAAAATGAGTTTCTAGAGGCTGAACTAAAGTTTGACCATCGATAGATTGGGATTCGATATAGGTGCATGAATTATCATCCAAAGTTGCATCAGGGTCATAGCTACATGAATTTTCATCTGTACAGCCTTCGATCTTGACAGCAGTATTATTATTAATAGATTGAATACCTTGACCCTCTACAATTCTGTAGGTAGAGTTTGTTTGTAGATTATAATGTGTTTCTTGAACACCACTTGGCCAAGTTACTGTTATACTTGAAATATTATCGTTAGTAGAGCTCCCAAAATGAAGTGATTGAATTGATTGATGTTGATAGCCAGAACCTGTATATTGTCTTACTTGACTGGAACCATCTTCAAAATCTATTTGAACTAATGAACCAAGTCCATCTCTATTTGAAGTTGTACCTTCAAGAAAAATTTTAACCCATGACCCCATAATTTCCTCGTTGTAGTAACTATCAATAGATTTGTTTTCCCACAGGTTTACATTTAAATTAAAATCGGTTACGATTAAATCCAAATCACCGTCATTGTCATAATCAAACGAATTAACCGATCTACTTTTTGACATCAATGGAGGAGTTTCTGAGAAATTACCATTAGTAAAACTATTTCCTTGATTATTCAATAAAAACCTATCATTTTCAAAATCAAAAAAACCATTAGCAACATAAAAATCTTCAAATCCGTCATGATTGAAATCTGAAAAAGTAACACCCCAAGCCCAATCAGTATCATATAAATTAACTTGGTCTGAAACATTAGTGTAAGGGAAACTGCTATTAAAAGCGTCCTTAGAAAACAAGCTGTTTTCTTTAATATTTGTAACGAAAAAATCAATATCTAAATCATTGTCAAAATCACATGTTGTTAGACCCATTCCATCAAAAGGATCCTCTACTCCATATTCTTGTGCCATTTCAACAAATCCATTTCCGTCCTGATTTATTAAAAGTTGATTAAATTGATCAAAATCATTAGCAATATATATGTCAGGGTACATATCATCATTTGCGTATATAGGTAAGGCGGAAAAACTATTAGCATTTTCCAATGAATCTGTTAAATCAATTTGCTGAAAAGTTTCATTGCCTAAATTTCTGTATAATTTACTAGGGGATATTTGATTATAATCAGATAAGAAAACATCCAAATGTCCGTCTAAATCATAATCCAACCACAAAATACCTGCTATGTAACACTTTTCACAATATGTTTCAAAACCAGCAGACTCGGTAATATTAGAAAATGTACCATTACCATTATTTTTATATAATTCACTTTGTACAGCATTACCTAAGAATAAGTCGGGATATCCGTCATTATTAAAATCACCCCAAGAAGCAGCTAATCTATCGCCATGTTCTATTGTATCAAAACTAAAAGTACCATCTTCATCATAGTTAATTAAATCAATCTCATGATCAAGATTTTGATTGATACCCGAGTTTTCAGTTACATCAATAAAATTACCATTATTTGTATTTTGAAGAAGGCGACTCCAATATTCTTCACCATTTTCTGACCGAGCAGAGACAATGAATACATCAAGATCACCATCTTGGTCATAATCAGCAATAGCAACTCCGTTGTTACCAGTATAACCATTCAAATCTGAAATATCAGTAATATTTCGAAACTGTTGAGAGTATATAATCTGAGATATAAAAATTATATAGAGAAATTTATATTTCAAAAGAATAAGTTAAATTTCCTTAAAATTCACACGACATATCTACACCACAACATTGTGGAGATTTTATCTTTCCTTCACACGAAGGACAAATAGAAATTTGAACTGTGGTGCCATCATCTAATTTTAAATGATCATTTCTAAGAGGTTCATCACAGGAAGCACAGCTAGCATTTACTGCCATACCACATTTACTACATTTATAAGTTTCCATAAATTAATTTTTACGTTTATCAAATTTTTCTTTATCAGTCTGGTTAACCCTATTAATAATTAAGTATATAATTAAAATTACTATACCTGTACTAATTATAAAACTTAACATAAATATTTATTTTAAAGAAACAGCCGTACCATAAGCTAAAATTTCAGATGTACCTTGAGCAATCACTGAAGTTGCAAATCTAATATTTATCACAGCATCTGCATTTAGTTTTTGAGCATCGTTAATTAATCTTTCTAATGCTTGTTCTCTAGCATAGGCTTGTAGTTTAGTGTATTCCTCAATTTCTCCCCCAATGATATTTTTTAGTTGAGCAACAAGATCTCTTGCCACATTTCTGGATCTTACTGTAGATCCTCTAGCGATTCCAAGAATTTTTTCTATATCTCTATCTGGTATGAATTCGGTTGTTGATAATATCATATCTATTTTACAATTTCTTTAGTTTCAATTTTAAACATTGAAGACAATAAAATTATTGGCTCCCAATTTTTTGATTTATTACAATATACTGCATGTTCAGTACTTTTAGGCTCTAGAAGAGTTGAACTTTTTCCCACATCAACTATAAATTTTTTGTCTAGGGGATTCATTTTTCCTGTTCTGATTGAATCACTTTTATAATCAATTAATGTAACCGGAACTTTTTTAAAGCCAAGCTCCTTTAAAGCAAAATATCTGTGATGACCGTCTATTACCAATAGAGTTTCATGACAACAAACTATCGAAGATATTATGTAATAACTTTCATAGGATTTAATAAATTTTACAAGTGAAATTTTCTTTTCTTCAATGATTTTTTCATGTGGATTTAGCAAGTCAATGTCAATCATTTTCACATCTTTAATCAAGTCATTTTCAAAATCAATTGAGTACATTATAATATTTTACATAAAGATATTAAAACTTTCATTAGTAAAGATTTGTAACTTTATCTTATGAAGATAATTTCAATTTACTTACTTATAGCTGGCAGCCTATATCTGATAACTAGACCTTATAAAGACAATATAGATCAAATCTTAAAATCCATTAAGTTATCAACTTTTGATGCATTGTGGCTTTCTTATGTTGAAGGAATGGCAATTGGTGGGATTATTATGCTAATTATTTCATAATTTTGCAGTTAATGAAAATTGAGCAAATTTATACAAGCTGCCTTTCTCAAGGCTCCTATTACATTGTTTCAGAAAATGAGGCAGTAATAATCGACCCTCTAAGAGAAACACAACAATATGTTGACAAAGCCAAAAAAGATGGTGTCAAAATTAAGTATGTATTTGAAACCCATTTTCATGCAGACTTTGTATCTGGTCATATTGATTTAGCTAGAAATACAGGTGCTGAAATTATTTTTGGACCAGAGGCTAATACCGACTACCCAGTTTATAATGCTAAGGATTCAGAAATTTTCAGTGTAGGAAAAATTAAAATTAAAGCTCTACACACTCCTGGGCATACACCCGAATCAACCTGTTATTTACTTTCTGATGAAAACGGTAAAGACAAAGCTATATTCACTGGTGATACATTATTTATTGGAGATGTTGGAAGACCAGATTTAGCAACTAGCTCTAATATTACTAGTGAAGACTTAGCAGGTGTATTGTTTGAATCATTAAGAAACAAGATATTACCACTAGACGACGATATAATTGTTTACCCGGCACATGGAGCTGGTTCATCTTGCGGAAAAAATCTCAGCAAAGAAACCTTTAGCACACTTGGTTTGCAGAAAAAAACAAATTATGCATTAAGAGAAAATATGTCGAAAGATGAGTTTATTTCTGAGCTTTTAGATGGAATGCCTACACCACCAAAATATTTTAAAGAAAACGCAATGATGAATAAACAAGGTTATAACTCATATGACGATGTTATTCAACAAGGAAATAAAGCTCTAGAAATAAGTGAATTTAAAAATTATCTTTTAAACCCGGATATCGTTCTTCTAGATGTAAGACATCAAAAAGAATTTATAAAAAAACACATACCTAATTCAATTTTTATTGGACTCAATGGTAATTTTGCCCCGTGGGTTGGTAGTATTATTGAGGATACTAACAAAAAAATTCTTCTTATCACCCCAAAAGGAAAAGAAAACGAGACCGTAACAAGACTTTCAAGAGTTGGTTTTGATAACTGCTTGGGTTATTTAAAGGGTGGAGTTGAAAAATGGGAAAAAGAAGGAAATAATATTTCAACTTTGAAGACAATAAAATCAAAGAGCTTTGTTGATATTTTAAAATTGAACAAAATAAATATTCTTGATGTAAGGAAAGAGTCTGAGTATTCGTCTAAACATATTGAAGGAGCCATTAACATCCCCCTGAGTTTATTAAGTAGCAGATTTAATGAAATTAAGGTTAATGATGATCTTTATGTACATTGTGCCGGAGGCTACAGATCTGTTATTGCAATTTCAATTTTAAGAAAAATAGGATACAGCGGAATGATTAACATAACAGAAGGATTTAACGAAATTTTGAAATCTGATTTAAACGAAAACTGTTACAACTCTTCTGTTGAAGCTAGCTGCAATAATATCTAGAAGCAACCCAATTATTTTTTATCTTATAGTCTAATAATTCAAATTCGAATTTTTTAAGCATAAGATTAACCCTATCAAGGTCATTTTTATAAAAACCACTTATTATCAGTATTGTACTTTGATTTGAAATCTTTTTGAAGTTTTCAAAATTACTTTTCAGATTATTTAGAGTAATATTTGATAAAATTATATCATAATTATTTCCTATTAATCCATCAGAGGAAGATTGTTTTGTGTTAATTTTTTTACAATCATTCCTTTTAATGTTATCAATTGTATTATCATAACAAACAACATCAATATCAACAGCATCTATTTTTTTAGCTCCTCTTTTTTCTGCAATTATCGATAAAACTCCTGTTCCACATCCTACATCACATATTTTTTTATTTTCTAAATTTTGCTCAAATAAAAAGTCTATCATCAATTGAGTGGTTTCATGGTGACCAGTACCGAAACTCATTTCTGGTTTAATTATAATATCATAACTTTTATTAGACGCTTTGTGGAATGGAGCTCTTATTGTACAGGATTCGTTAATTTCAACTGGGTCATAATTTTTCTCCCATTCTTCATTCCAGTTTTTATTTTGGATTTTATTTATTTCGTATTTGATCTCAAAATCCTTGGAATGTAAAATATTAACTTTTTTAAGAAAATTTTCATTAAAATCACATGCTTTGATATATGCAACAAGGCCTTGAGGTTTTTCTTCGAATAGTTCAAAATCTAACAAGCTAAGTTCAGCAATAAGAATTTCGATACCGGAAACGGGAACTACATTAAAGGTTAATGAAAGATATGAATCATCCATTTGCAGCGTTAACTATACTGTTGAAATCAGAGAAATTTAACGAAGCGCCCCCTATCAAACCTCCGTCTACATCGTCTAAAGAAAATATTTCTTTTGCGTTATTTGGTTTTACACTGCCTCCATATAAAATTCTAATCATGGAAGAAATATCATGACCATATTTGTCATAAATTAGTCCCCTTATAAACTCATGCATTTCTTGAATCTGTTGTGTATTTGCGGTCATTCCAGTACCAATCGCCCAAACAGGCTCATAGGCAATAATGATGTTTTTAATTTCATCGCTATTTAAATCAAGTAACCCATTAGTTATTTGAGTTCTTATTAATTCAAAGTGATTATCTTTTTCTCGTTCTGATAATTCTTCACCTACGCAAAAAATAACATTTAATGAATTTTCAATAGATGCTTTAACTTTTTTTGATAAAACCAGATCTGTTTCATTGAAATATTTTCTTCTCTCACTATGACCGATAATAGTTGTATTTACTCCTATACTTTTTAACATTTCAGTTGAAATTTCACCTGTGAATGCGCCTCTCATTTCTGAGTGGACATTTTGAGCAATTACTTCTATTTCTGAATCCTTTAAAATTGCAACTGCTTTGTATAGGTTTGTAAAACTTGGTGCAATTTTAACCTCAACATTATTTTCTGATATTAATTTTAATTCATTAATAAGATCATTTGACTGATCAATTGTCATATTCATTTTCCAGTTACCAGCAACAATTTTTTTTCTATTCATTTTAATTAATTTTAATTCTTGGATCTAATTTGATATATATAATATCAACTAATATATTTATTATTATAAACATAAATGCTATAACTAAAACCGCTCCCATTATTACGGGTAAATCTAATAAGTTTAAAGCATTTACAATTTCTTTACCGATACCGTTCCAACCAAAAATAAATTCGACAAAAACAGCTCCAGCAAGTAAAGATGCAAACCATCCTGAAATTACTGTAACTACAGGGTTCAAAGCGTTTTTTAAAGCGTGATCTTTTATGATATTAAACTGAGATAAACCTTTTGCCTTAGCGGTTCTGATGTAATCTTGTTTTAAAACATGAAGCAGTTCATTTCTCACTAATTGACTAATTACAGCTAAAGGTCTGATTCCTAAGACTATTGAAGGTAGGATTAAGTTTTTTAATTTTAAATGAAACGATTCACCATAGTCATCAAGCTCATACAAGCTACCTGTCATTTCTAGTCCAGTAAAATCTTTAAGCAAAAAACCGAAAATCCAAGCAAAAATAATAGCGCTGAAAAAAGATGGAACACTCATTCCAATTGTACTTATAAACTGAATGAATAAATCGATGTAATTTCCTTTATTTAAGGCTGAAATGATTCCAAGAATTAGTCCTACAAATATTGCTATCAAGATGGCAGAAAAGGCTAACACAAACGTATTTGGAAGAGTTTCAGAAATAATTTTTGACACCTTTTTGCCTTGATTTACAAAAGAGGTTCTTAAATACGGATATTTTAAATTGACTGTGAATTTATTAAAAGATAGTATTTCAATCCCTGAATAATTTTGATCAAAAAAAGAATAATCTTGCTGATCTTTGGAATGAAATGAAATCGGTGACAAATCATTTATATATAATAAATACTGATCAGAAAGCGGCTTATCAAAACCATATTTTTTTTTAACAATATCCAATTGTTCGGAATTTTGATTTTGACCTAACATCATCTGTGCTGGATCACCTGGCAGAACATTAAATAGAAAAAATATTACCGTTATAACCCCAAACATTGTAAGTAGAGAATAAAATATCTTATC
>VMCO01000068.1 GCA_008081325.1 Flavobacteriaceae bacterium | reverse complement strand
TCAAGGACTTAGAGGGTTTAAGGGTGGTCCCACCTGGGCTCGAACCAGGGACCAAATGATTATGAGTCATCTACTCTAACCAACTGAGCTATAGGACCAAATAGTGTGCAATATTAATGAATGTTTTGCTAATGACAAAACATCTTAAATTTCTTCGCAAAGCTCGACAAGAACTCCGTTAGTTGTTTTAGGGTGTAAGAAGACTATCATCTTGTTGTCTGCTCCTTTTTTGGGGGTTGTAGAAATAAACTCAAAACCTAGTCTCTCAAGCCTTTCGACTTCTTTTTTTATGCTGTCAACATGTAAAGCTAAATGGTGCACCCCTTCTTTTCTTTTCTCAATAAACTTTGAGATTGGAGATTCTTTATTAGAGGCGTGAAGCAGCTCTATCTTTTGATCTGCCACCTTAAAAAAAGAAGTGATAACGCCTTCAGACTCAACCTCCTCTTTCTTGTATGGTTTTTGACCCAATAGTTTTTCGAAAAGATTTTCAGATTTATTTAAGTCTTTTACTGCAATTCCGATATGCTCAATTTTCTTAATCACATTACAAATTTAGTTTAATTTTATATTTGTTTAATTAAACGCTACAAATGTTCTAATTTTATAAAATGGAAACAACTAGACAAAAAAAGATTTCAAAGCTTCTTCAAAAAGACTTAGCTGAAATTTTACAGAAGAAAATTAAGAAAGAAGGGAATTATGGAATCCTCTTGTCTGTAACCAAAGTTTCTGTGACAGTTGACTTTTCTGTTGCTAAAATCTTTTTAAGTGTTTTTCCTTCAGAAATGTCTAAGCAAATATTAGATGAAGTAGAGAAAATGTCTTCAAGAATAAGGCATGAAGTTGCTCAAAAAGCAAAAAAACAACTAAGAAAAGTTCCTGAACTATTGTTTTTTCTTGATGATTCGTTAGACTATATAGAGAAGATTGAAGACTCTTTAAAAGGCCTTGACAACCCTTTAAGAAAATAACTTTTGAGCCTTCCTAGACACATATCGCTAAGATACTTTTTTACAAAAAGTAAAAACACAGCCATTAATTATATGTCAATTCTAGCAATTGTAGGCGTAATTGTTAGCTCTTCGGCAATGTTTATTGTTTTGTCTGGATTTAGCGGTTTGAAAAACTACAGCCTGGAGTTTATTTCATTTGTTTCTCCAGAAATAAAAATATCCCCAATCAAAGGAAAATCTTTTGAATTCACAGATGAAATGAAAAGATTTTTAGACATTGAAGGTGTTTCCTATGGCTTGTCGTACGAAGACAAAGCGCTGCTTTCGGTAAATGAAAACAATCGAATAGTTAAGGTTAAGGCAGTAGACCAAAATTTCCCTAGAAAAAGTATTGATTCGATAGTCTATCAAGGCTTGTGGTTCAACAAAGGAAGTGATGAGGTTGTAGTTGGTTTGGGTGTAGCTTATGAGCTTGGCGTTAGCACTTTTGATGCAATAAGTCCAATTAAATTGTATGCGCCTAAGCCTGGCAAGGGTCAGGTTTTTTCAGAAAAAGATATTTTAAAGTCTGTTAATGTTTTGGCTTCAGGCGTATTTTCTCTAAATGAGGAATTAAACAATAGTCTTATTTTTTGTGATTTTGAATTAGCAAAAAACCTTTTTGAAATAAAGGAGCAACATGTTGGCTCTGTTGATGTTTATAAAAGCAATATTTCTTATGAAAAAATTTCTTCTTTTTTTGGTCCGGAGTTTAGTGTTGAAACCCGTATTCAGCAAAACAAGTCGATATATAAAATGCTTAACACTGAACAGGTTGCAATTTATTTGATTTTCTCTTTAATAGTTGTTGTTGCTTTATTCAACATGTTTGGAGCTCTAATGATGATGGTGATTGAAAAACAAAAAAACCTACAAACACTGATGGTTTTAGGGGTTACCAAAACACAAGTGGGTAAAATTTTCTTTTACCAAGGAAGCTTAATATCTGTCGTTGGTTGCATTATTGGTTTAAGTGTTGGGGTTCTGTTAGTTTTTTTACAACAAAAGTTTTCTTTATTTATGATAACGCCTTCTCTAGCGTATCCGGTTGTTTTTGATATTAACAACTTTTTATTTGTGTTTTTTACCGTTTGTGTCTTGGGGAGTCTAGCCTCAACAATTGTTTCTTTTTATGTTAAAAAGAGTATTCAGCAAATTTCTCAGAAATAGATTTTAGAATCTTATATACTTCTTCCGAAGACTCAGTTGTTACCAGTTTTTGCCTGTATGGTTTAAAGTTTTCAATTCCTTTGAAATAATTTGAATAATGTCTTCTTGTTTCATAAACACCAAGCCTTTCTCCTTTCCAGGCTACTGACATTTCTAAATGACGTTTAGCGATTGCCGCTCTTTCATTAATTGACGCTGGCTTTTTGTGAACTCCTGTTTCAAAATAGTGTTTAACTTCATTAAAAAACCATGG
This sequence comes from Flavobacteriaceae bacterium, assembly GCA_008081325.1. Classification (GTDB taxonomy): domain Bacteria; phylum Bacteroidota; class Bacteroidia; order Flavobacteriales; family Flavobacteriaceae; genus MED-G13. The sequence goes on along the minus strand of VMCO01000068.1, from coordinate 6,603 downwards.
GTTTCCGATAGAGGCTCTTCCAATCATTGCCCCATCTAATCCAAGGTTGTCTCTCACATGCATTGCTCTTTCTGGGGTGTTTATGTCTCCGTTTGCAAAGACAGGAATGTGCATTCTTGGATTATTCTTTACTTTTTCTATGTAGCTCCAATCGGCATCTCCTTTATACATTTGAGCCCTTGTTCTTCCGTGAATTGCAATGGCTTTACAACCAACATCTTGCAGTCTTTCAGCCACTTCAACAATTTTTATTGAGTCATGATCCCAGCCTAATCTTGTTTTAACTGTAACAGGGAGCTTGGTTCTTTCTACTATTGCTTTTGTAAGACTTTCCATTAAGCATAAATCCTTTAAAATTCCTGCGCCGGCTCCTTTTGAAACTACTTTTTTTACAGGACATCCATAGTTTATGTCGATAATATCTGGATTAGATTTTTCAACTATATCAACTGCTTGAAGCATAGAATCCAGATTTGCACCAAAAATTTGAATCCCAACTGGTCTTTCTTTTTCATAAATATCAAGCTTAATAACACTTTTTGCTGCATCTCTAATTAGCCCCTCCGACGAAATAAACTCTGTATAAACAACATCCGCTCCATTTTCTTTGCATAGGGCGCGAAAAGGCGGATCGCTTACATCTTCCATAGGCGCAAGCAACAAAGGGAATTCTCCTAATTGTATGTCTCCAATTTTTACCAAGGATATTTGTTTAATTGTGCAAAGATAACCAAGTCTTTAATATAGTCTTTTAACAATAAATTTTACTTATTTTTGTTCTCTCAAATCAGCTGATGAAAAACATTAGGAATTTTTGCATTATTGCTCATATAGATCATGGTAAAAGCACTCTAGCAGATAGGCTTTTAGAGTTTACTGGCGCAATCACTGAGCGCGAAAAACAAGATCAGCTTTTAGACAATATGGATCTGGAGAGAGAAAGGGGGATAACGATAAAATCTCATGCAATACAAATGTATTACAATCATAATGGTGAAGATTATGTTTTGAACCTAATTGATACTCCTGGACATGTGGATTTTTCTTATGAGGTTTCAAGATCAATAGCTGCTTGTGAGGGGGCTTTACTAGTTGTAGATGCTGCCCAAAGCATACAGGCTCAAACAATTTCAAACTTATATCTTGCTTTAGAAAACGACCTTGAGATAATTCCAGTGCTAAACAAAGTTGATTTGCCAAGCGCCAACCCGCAAGAAGTTACAGATGACATAGTTGATTTACTAGGCTGTAAAGAAGAAGAGGTGATCCCTGCTAGTGCAAAAACAGGTCTAGGCATAGAAGATATTCTTGAAGCAATTGTTGAAAGAGTTCCTTCACCAAGTGGAAACCTCTCAAAACCGCTTCAAGCTCTAATTTTTGACTCTGTTTACAATCCATTTAGAGGCATTGAAACCTACTTTAGAGTGATTGATGGTTCCATTAAAAAAAATCAAAAAATTAAGTTTTTAGCAACAGGCAAGTCTTATGATGCCGATGAAGTTGGAACTCTAAACTTAAAACAAAGCCCAAAACAAGAAATCTTTGCAGGAGATGTTGGTTATTTAATCACAGGAATAAAAGAGGCTAAAGAAGTTAAGGTTGGTGATACAATAACTGGTTTCGAGAATCCAACTCAGGATGCAATTTCTGGTTTTGAAGATGTTAAGCCAATGGTTTTTGCTGGAATCTACCCTGTAGATACTGAAGATTATGAAGAGTTGCGCGGTGCGATGGAAAAACTTCAATTAAATGATGCTTCTCTCGTTTTTGTCCCTGAGAGCTCTGCCGCTCTTGGTTTCGGTTTTAGGTGTGGTTTTTTAGGAATGTTACACATGGAAATTGTTCAAGAGAGGCTTGAAAGAGAGTTTGGAATGACGGTAATAACAACTGTCCCAAATGTTTCATATCACGCATATTCAAAAAAACATCCTGACGATATTATTCTTGTAAACAACCCTTCTGATTTACCTGATCCTTCTTTTTTAGACAAAGTTGAAGAGCCTTTTATTAAAGCATCAATTATTACTAAGTCTGATTTTATTGGAAATGTAATGTCGCTTTGTATAGAAAAAAGAGGCGTAATTAAAAGTCAAACGTATTTAACAACAAGTAGGGTTGAGTTAATTTTTGACATGCCTTTGGCAGAAATTGTTTTTGACTTTTATGATCGTTTAAAAACTGTTTCAAAGGGGTATGCCTCTTTTGACTATTCTCCTATCGGCCTTCAACAATCTAAATTGGTTAGGGTTGATATTTTATTAAATGCCAAGCCGGTTGATGCACTATCAGCTTTAATTCACGCTGACAATGCATATAGGGTGGGTAAAAAAATCTGTGAGAAACTTAAAGAGCTTATTCCAAGACAGCAATTTGATGTTCCAATTCAAGCTGCAATAGGCACCAAAATCATAGCAAGAGAAACAATTAAAGCGTTAAGAAAAGATGTTACCGCAAAATGTTACGGTGGAGACATCACAAGAAAAAGAAAGCTTCTTGAGAAACAGAAAAAAGGGAAAAAAAGAATGCGACAGGTGGGAAGCGTTGAAATTCCACAAGAAGCATTTATGGCTGTTTTAAAACTAAACGACTAGCTTAGTCTTTTAATGTAATTCTTAAAACTGAACAAGCTGCTTTCTCAGTAAATTTATCTTTTCCTCCTCCAAACAAAACTTTAATCCAGTTATCCTTTTCCGGGGTTCCAAGAATTAATAAGTCATAGCTAGCTGAAATTTCTGAAATAGTATCAACAGGGTTGTCGCTTTTAACAATTTCGACGCTTGCTGAAACTTTTGATTGCTTAAGCTTTTCTTCGGACCTGTGTTTAACTGTTTCTGTTGTTGTGCTACTTTCAGGAACAACATGAAGCAAAGTAAGCGTTGCGCCATAATGCTTGCAAATATTGTTTGCTATGCCAATAAAGTTCTTATCCTTTCTGCCTGGCCTAAGAGCTAAAACAACTTTGCCAATATACCTAACTCCGTTGTCCTTAAACAAGGCTAAGTTTGAGTTAATATTGGCAAGCAGCCATCCTATAGGGTTACTTATAAATATTCCTGAATTGGGTCTTGCTCCCCAACCCATAACCAGCCACTTACAACTATCCTGAGAGCTGAGTTTGTTAATTGTTTGTGACAGTTCATATGTAACTACCGCCTCAAAACCTATCGAAAGATCTTTTGAGTCGGCAAGCCGTTTTATTCTTCTTTTTAAAGATGTAGACTCTGGAGAGTCTTCCATAAATACTGACGAGTCTGTTTGGTTTGGAACCTCTGTTATATCAAAAGCCTGTACCTCATTCGTGCTTTTTAAAGCTGCGGCCATTTCAACTAATGTTTCTGGGGACGTCTCATCTCCAAGCAAAGGCACAACAACTTCTGCGCTTGTAGAGATCGCATCAACAGTGGTGTCTGTTTCATCTGAATATTCTCTAATTCTTGAGGCGTCTTTAAAAAAGAAGGAAAGTATTCCATAGCTTGAAGCCACTCCGCTTCTTTCTGATTTGCTGCCGTATACTAAAAAAATCAAAAACCCTAGTATCACGACCCCAATAACTGAAACAACCGGCATGACCCCTAAATACGCGAGGAGTACAATCCCGCTTAAAATTCCGAAAATCTGAACATAAGGGTACATTGGTGACTTAAAGGTTGGCTTATACCACTGTGCGTTAGTTTCCCTTAATACTATAACAGTAAGCTCGTTGAAAATAAACATCAAAACCTTAAATGCACTTGCGAGTTTAGCAATCTTGACAACATCTAAAAAGATAATGGCTAAAGCAATAAGTGTTGATGTTGTTAGGATCGCCGAAACAGGCGTCATAAACCTTGAATTGATCCCTGCCAAATAGCTTGGCAACAAGCCGTCTTTAGACATAGCGAATGGGAATCTAGAAGATGCTAGCACCCCTGAGTTTGCCATAGACATAAGTGTTAGAGCGCCCACAACCCCAGCTATTAAACCAAAAGTTTCTCCTCCTATGGTTTGAAATAAAGTGTGAATTGGCTTTATGTCTGTTGCTAATATTGAAGCTTCTACATTCCCAACTAGAGCTAGTGCAACCAAACAGTATATCGTAGTTATTAGGAATAATGAAATAATCATTGTTAAAGGAAGGTTTTTTGCTGGATTTTTAATTTCTCCTGCAATTGCAGCAATTTTTGTTACCCCTGCGTACGATATATATAAGAAAGCAACTCCTGCAATAAACCCGTTTGTTCCGTCAGAAAAGACAGGCTCAGTGAGCTTTGAATCAAAAGAGTTAAACCCAAGGACTATAATTGCGATTAGAGAAACAATGCTTGTGGTAACTATAACAAGCTGTGTTTTTTCTACTTTTTTTAAGCCGAAAACATTGAGCAAAAAAATTAATAACAGGGCAAGTAGTGCAATGGCTTTTGTATAGGCTTCATCTATATTTACAACAACATATAAATAGGCGCTTAGGCCAACTAATGAAAATGCGCTTTTTAACAAAAGTGAAAGCCATAGCCCTATTCCTGCAATTGTTCCAAAGAGCGGCCCAAAAGCCCTTTCAATATATACATAGGTTCCTCCTGATTTTGGCATTGCTGTACCAAGCTCAGATTTAGACAAGACTGCGGGCAATATACACAGAGCAGCTACTAAAAAAGCCAGCCAAACTGAAGATCCAGTTATTCCAACTGCCAATCCAGGGAGAACAAATATCCCACTAAGCATTCCTCCGATACTAACTGCAATTGCGCCAGGCAATGATAAAGTTCTCTCTAATTTCTTCAAAATATTGTTTTATATTTAATAAAAATAGTAAATAATAATTTCACTTGAATTTACATCCAATAATTGCTGGAAACTTTATGCTTGATGGAGGGGCTATGTTTGGAGTTGTTCCAAAATCTATTTGGCAAAAAACCAATCCTGCTGATGAAAACAATATGGTAAAAATTGCTGCGCGCTGCCTTCTTGTTGAAGACGGTGACAGGCTGACTCTTATCGATGCCGGAATGGGCAACAAACAAAGCGATAAGTTCTTTAGTTATTATTATCGTTGGGGAGAAGAAACCCTAGAATCTTCAATTAAAAAATGTGGTTTTCATCCTGATGATATAACAGATGTTTTCTTGACACACTTGCATTTTGATCACTGTGGTGGCGCAGTAATCAAGGTTGGTGAAAACTCCTATGATACAACATTTAAAAACGCAAACTATTGGAGTAATAAAGCTCATTGGGAATGGGCAATAAAACCTAACAAAAGAGAAGTGGCTTCGTTTTTAAAAGAAAACATATTGCCAATAGAGGAGTCTGGTCAACTAAGTTTTTTAGAAAAAAACTCTAATGACTATCTTACCGAAACAGAGCTTGGTTTTCAGGTTCTATTTGTTGATGGACATACGGAAAAACAGATGATTCCTTTAATAAATTATAAAGGTAAAAAAATTGCTTTTGCAGCAGACCTTGTGCCAACTGCAGGGCACATTCCTCTTCCTTACATTCCTGGATACGATATTAGGCCTTTGACTTCGTTAAAAGAAAAAGACATGTTTCTAAACTTCTGCAATGATAATAATGTGTTTTTATTCTTTGAACACGATGCTTCTGAAGAGCTTGGTTTGGTTCATGAAACAGAGCGTGGAATTAGATTAAAAGAAACTTTTAAAATTATTGAGTTATGAAAAAATATTTTTGTTTAATGTTTTTTGCCCTTTCTTTTGTTTTGTGTGCACAAGAGAACGAATGGCGCTGGCAACAAGAAGTTGACTACAGTATGGTTATTGATGTAGATGTTGAAAATCACACTTATAAAGGAACGCAAAGTTTGGTTTTTACAAATAATTCTCCTGATGATTTGGAGAGAGTTTTCTATCATTTATACTTTAACGCCTTTAAGCCTGGTACAGATCTAGAGCAAAACTCAAGATACTCGTCTGATGACTCAAGAACCATGTCAGAAAACATACTAATGCTGGACGAAAAAGACTGGGGTGATGTTCAAATTAAATGGATGCTACAGGACACTGTTCCTGTCAAGTATAAAATTAATGAAACTATTTTAGAGGTTGAGCTTGCCAAACCAATTAAGGCTGGTGAAAGCACGATACTGGAAATGGAGTTTTTTGTTCAGACACCTGCAATGATAAGAAGGTCTGGAAAAAACAGTGAAGATAATGTTGCTTTTTCAATGTCTCAATGGTACCCAAAACTTTGTCAATACGACGATGAAGGGTGGCATGCTAACCCATATATAGGAAGGGAGTTTTACGGAATTTGGGGTAATTTTGACGTAACAATAAATATAGATAAAGATTATGTTGTGGCGGCATCTGGATATTTACAGGACCCTGAATTAGTTGGTCATGGTTATGCTCCGCTTAAAGAGGGCGTTGTTCATGAAGAAAAAATTGCGTGGCGATTTATAGCTCCTAATGTTCATGATTTTAGTTGGGCTGCCGACCCTGATTTTGTTCACGATTATCTTGACATAAAAGAAGGGCCTCGAATGCATTTCTTTTATAAAAGTGACTCAGACTATGCAAGCTTGTGGAGAGATTTTCAGCCAAACGCAGCTAAATTTCTAAAATTCTTCAGCGAAAAAATAGGCAAGTATCCGTATGCTCAATA
>VMCO01000139.1 GCA_008081325.1 Flavobacteriaceae bacterium | reverse complement strand
GTTTTCCTTCAGACCCCTTTGCCTATGAATTCATGCGCCCTGACTTCTTTGCCTCCCTAAACCACCATAATATAAAAAATCCAATATTAATTGGACATTCAATGGGCGGGAAGACTGTTATGAAATTTTCTTTAAAATTTCCAAAATTAGTACATAAACTTTTTGTTTTAGACATATCTCCCAAAGAATATCCTGTTCATCATCAACAAATTATAAATTCATTGATTAGTATAGATTTTAGCAAGTTGGATACAAGAAAAAAAATTGATGCTGAGCTTAGAAAATCAATAGAACAACAGGGTCTAAGAAATTTTCTTATGAAAAATGTTTACAGAAAGGATAATAAAATATTAGATTTTAGATTCAATTTAAATTGTCTCTCCAAAAATATTGCTAGTATCAGTGAAGAGGTTAATTCAGACAATAAATTTATCGATGAAGTATATTTTTTTAAGGGCAGCCTTTCAGAATACATTATGGATGAAGATAATGCTTTGATTTATAAACTTTTTCCAAATTCTAAATTTATTAAAATACAAAATGCTGGTCACTGGCTTCATGCTGATAATCCAAACGGTTTTTTGTCTGAATTATTAAGATTAATCAGATGATAAATAGCAGTTTTTCACTTTGAGAGCTGTAAAAAAAACAGTACTTTCGCAGACCAATTTATATTAAATGAAAATTTCTGTTAACAAAAAAAATAAGCTGTCTGGAATTATTTCAATTGAAGTAGAAAAAAAAGACTATGAGCAAAATGTTCATGATGTACTCAAAAGATATTCAAAAACTGCAAATATTCCTGGTTTTAGAAAGGGATTTGTTCCGATGGGTTTAGTTAAGAAGCAATATGGAAACGCTGTCAAGGTTGATGAAATAAATAAATTATTAGATTCTAGCTTGAAAAAATATATACAAGATGAAAAGCTTGATATTTTAGGAGGACCAATCCCATATACTGATAATGAAATTAATTGGTCTTCTGAATCAATTAATTTTGATTTTGAAATAGGATATACACCAGAATTTAAGGTTAATTTAAAACCTAAGAAACCCATTACTAAATACGAGGTCAAAGCTGACAAAAAGATGGTTGATAATCAGATAAAAAATATCCAATCTCAGTATGGTAAATTGATTTCAAGAACAGTTGTCGAAAAAAAATCTGAAATAACATCAAATTTTTCATCTGATTCTGGAGAAATTAATAACTCTAGCATGTTTAAAACAGAAAGTCTAAAACCTTCTTTTTTAAAGAAAATATTAGGTTTAAAAGTTGGTGATGAATTAAAAGAAAACGGATCAAAAATTTTCAAGGAAAATTATGAGCTTTCAAGAAATCTAAAAATAGAATTAGAAAAAGCTAAAACATTCAAAAATGAGGTTTTAATTAAAATTGAAGAAATTAACGAAAGAGAATTGGCAGAATTAGATCAAGACTTATTTGATAAGGTATTTGGTAAAAACTCGGTTAAGACTGTAACTGAAATGAAAAAGAAACTTTCTGAAGATTTTGTTAAGCAATTTCAGAATCAAGTTGATCAGAAATTAATGAATGATACTATTGAATATTTAATTGATTCAACAAAAATTATCCTTCCTGCTGATTTTTTGATTAAATGGATGCAATTGAATTCTGAAAAGAAGATTACTATTGAAGAGGCAAAAGCAGAATATGATAAATCTGAAAAAGGAATGAAATATCAGTTGATTGAAAGTAAATTAATCATTGACAATAATTTACAAGTGAATTTTGAGGATTTAAAATCTTTCACAACAGATTTGATAAAAAATCAAATGCAACAATACGGCCAAGCCATTCCTGATGAGAAAGAATTGGATGGAATAGTTGCTAGAGTTATGAGTAATAAAGATGAAATAAAAAGATTAACCGAGCAATTAACAAGTAGTCGAATTCTAAACTTTTTTAAAGACAATTTTAATTATAAATTAAAAAAGGTTAGCTATGACGAGTATTTAAAAGAAGCATATCCATCGTAATTCTTATATTTATAAACAATAAAACCTATAATTATGGACTTCGGAAAAGAGTTTAAAAAATTTGCAATAAAGGATCAGGGAATTAGCAGTACTTACTACAATGACATTGTTAGCAGTATGTTCCCGAGAGGGCTTACCCCTAATATTATAGAGGAAAGACAGATGAATATTGCAATTTTTGATGTTTTTTCCAGGTTAATGATGGATAGAATCATTTTCATGGGTACTGCAATTAATGACCAAGTAGCAAATATTATACAGGCTCAATTGTTATTTTTAGAGAGTACTGATTCAACAAAAGATATTCAGATTTATATTAACTCACCTGGAGGTAGTGTTTACGCTGGCCTAGGTATTTATGATACAATGCAATTAATTAAGCCTGATGTTGCAACAATTTGTACAGGTATGGCTGCCTCAATGGGCGCTGTACTTTTGTGTGCTGGAGAAAAAGGAAAAAGAAGCGGATTAACTCATTCAAGGGTTATGATACATCAGCCATTAGGTGGTGCACAAGGACAAGCAAGTGACATTGAGATTACAACAAGAGAAATTCTTTCCCTTAAGGAGGAGTTATATAAAATCATAAGTAAACACACTGGTCAAGATTACGAAAAGGTTTATGCCGATAGTGATAGAGATTATTGGATGAAAGCTGACAAAGCCTTAGAATACGGTATGATTGATGAAATTCTAACTAAAAGCTAGAATAAATGAGTAAGTCTGATTTACAATGTTCATTTTGCGGAAAGAAAAAAGATCAAACTAGCTTACTTATTGCTGGAATTGATGCTCATATTTGTGATTTGTGCATTGAACAGGCAAATGGTATCATTTTACAGGAAAATAATAACGTTGAAAGCAGTAATAAAAAATCAAAACTTGAACTCTTAAAACCTCAACAAATTAAACTTTTTTTAGACGATTACATTGTAGGTCAAGATTATACAAAAAAAGTAATTTCTGTTTCAGTTTACAACCATTACAAACGGATCAATCAGGAAACAGAAAATGAGGTAGAAATTGAGAAAAGTAATATTATCATGGTTGGCCAAACAGGTACTGGAAAAACTTTGATAGCCAAGACAATTGCAAAGATGTTAGATGTACCTTTAGCAATAGTTGATGCTACTGTTCTAACTGAGGCTGGATATGTTGGTGAAGATGTTGAGGGAATCCTAACCAAACTTTTACAGTCTGCTAATTATAATGTTGAAAAAGCTGAAAAAGGAATCGTCTTTATAGATGAAATTGATAAAATTGCTAGAAAGAGTGATAACCCTTCAATAACAAGAGATGTGTCAGGTGAAGGTGTTCAACAAGCATTGCTAAAATTATTAGAGGGAACTGTAGTAAATGTACCTCCTAAAGGCGGAAGAAAACATCCTGATCAAAATTTCATCGAGATTAACACAGAAAAAATTCTATTTATTGCTGGTGGAGCGTTTGATGGAATTGAAAGACACATATCTAGACGTTTAAATTTAAATGTTATTGGTTACAAGAGTGTTGGTAAAGATTCAGTTTCTAAGTCTAACATACTAAAACATATAAACCCTAAAGACCTAAAAGAATTTGGTCTAATCCCAGAAATTATTGGAAGACTTCCAGTAGTAACATATATGAATCCACTCAATAAGGAAGCACTTCTTAATATTCTTACTGAACCTAAAAATGCACTGATTAAGCAGTACGTTAAATTATTTGAAATGGATAATATTACTTTAGAGTTTAAAAAGGATGCTCTAAACTATATTGTAAATAAAGCCATAGACTATAACTTGGGAGCAAGAGGCTTAAGATCACTTTGTGAAGAAATTTTAAATGATGCAATGTTCAACCTTCCTGGAAGTGAAGTAAAAAAATTAGTTGTAAATAAAAAATATGCAGAGCAGCAATTATCAAGAGTTAGTTTTGAAAAACTAAAAGCAGCCTCTTAGTCGTTTAGTTCAATTAAGCTTTCAATAAAGGTTCTTTCATTTGAAAGTCTTGGTACTTTATTTTGACCTCCTATTTTATTGTTTATACTCAACCATTTAAGAAAAACCCCTTTTTTAGAAACAATAATTTCAGGTTCTTTTAGAGTAAAATCATTATATCTCTTAGCATCATAATCAGAGTTTTCAGACCTTAATCTTCTGTCTATGATTTCAGCTAAATTAATATTTTCTGGCGGGTTATTTTTAAATTCTATAAACCACTGATGAGCGCCTTTTTTATTTTTTTGCATAAAAATCGGAGCAACTGTATAATCAACGATTTCAAGATTGTATTCCGATGATATTTTATTGATAACATTATCAGTATTTTCAATGATTACCTCTTCACCAAACACATTAATATAATGCTTAGTTCTTCCTGATACTATTATTTTATATGGACTTAGAGAAGTGAACTTAACTGTATCACCAATTTTATACCTCCATAAACCAGCATTTGTGGTTATTAATATTGCGTAATTTACATCTTTTTCAACCTCACCTAGCGGTACGATCTTTTCATCTTTTGAGCCATAAGTTTTCATCGGAATAAATTCATAAAATATTCCATAATCTAACATAAGTAAAAGTTCATTAGAATTATTTTCATATTGAATAGCAAAGAATCCTTCTGATGCATTATATATCTCATAATATTGCATTGACTCGTTATTAATAATATTGTTGTATTGATTCAAATAAGGCTTAAAGCTAACTCCTCCGTGGAAATAAACTTCCAAATTTGGCCATATATCAGAAATATATTTTTTATCACTTTTTTCTAATATTTTATTTAATAGTACAAGCATCCATGATGGAACACCAGCAAGACTTGTTACATTTTCATTTTGAGTTTCATTTATGATTGCATCTATTTTATAATTCCAATCATCCATCAGAGATGTTTTATTACTTGGTGTACTACTAAATTCAGCCCAAAAAGGCATATTATCAATAAGAATTGCTGATAAATCCCCATAGAAGGTGCCATTTTTTTCATACGGACTTTTACTTCCACCCAATCTCAGACTTTTCCCTGTAAAAAGCTGAGAATTTGGATTATTATTTAAATACATACAAAGCAAATCTTTTCCAGCAGCATAATGACAATCTTCAAGTGATTCATCACTTACAGGAATAAATTTACTTTTAGCGTTTGTTGTACCGCTTGATTTAGCAAACCATTTAATTTTTGAAGACCAAAAAATGTTGTTTTCACCTTTTCTAGCCAAATCTATTTTATCCGCAAATTGTTCGTAACTAAATACAGGCACTCTTTTAGAAAAATCGTTATAATTTTTAATTGATTTGAAATCAAACTTTTGCCCAATAAATGTATCTTTTGCTGAATTAACAAGGTTTAAAAGTATATCGTTTTGTACTTCATTAGGATACTTTAAAAATAAATCAATTTGATGCATTCTTTTTTTAAGAAACCAAGAAGCTATCGAATTAATTAATGGAATTGGCATCTTTTTTTGTAATTTACTTTTTTTAAAATTATGAAATTTTATGCATTTTGAAGGATTAGTAAAAAAAATGACAACTGAGTTGTCATCAGAGGTAAATTATTTTATTGAATTTGAAAATAGCTTCATACATTTAAATCAATTTTTAGAAAAATCACTTACAATCGAATGCAAAGGTTATAGTTGTCTTTCTTGTTCATCAAATGAAGAAATTTTTAGGCAAGGCTTTTGTAAAAATTGTTTTTTTGAAAGTCCGCTAGCCGGAGATTGGATAATTAAACCTGAACTTAGTAAGGCTCATTTAAATATTGCTGATCGAGATCTTGAATATGAAAAGAAAATTCAACTTCAACCACATATTGTTTATTTGTCTAATACTGGTTCTGTTAAGGTAGGTATTACTAGAAAATCACAAATCCCACATCGTTGGATTGATCAGGGAGCTCATGAAGCAATAGAGTTACTTGAAACTCCAAATAGATTTCTAGCTGGAACCGCTGAAGTTGCTTTGAAGAAGTATATGAGTGATAAAACGAATTGGAGAAAGATGTTAAAAAATGAAAGAGACAATGTTAATTTGACAAGTTTCAAAGAACAAGCAAAAACGTATATCCCCAGTAACTTAATCCATTATTTTAACGAAAAAAGTAAAGTTTTAAATTTAAATTTTCCTGTAAAAAAATTCCCACAAAAACCCGTTTCGATTAAACTCAAAAAACAATCAAAATTTTCAGGAAAGTTAATGGGAATCAAGGGCCAGTATTTAATTTTTGATGAAGATAAAGTTCTAAATTATAGAGCGCACGAAGGACATCTCTTCAGTATTACTGTTGATCCTTAGTCTATATTAATTTCTTCATTTATATCTAGATTGAATTTTCTTCTGAATAGAAAAACTCCTAAGTATAAGAAGGGTGTATCTATTAGAGCAACCAACACTTTAAATAAGAAGCCTGAAATTAATAGTCCTAAAAACTGATCCCAAGACAATACATTTGTAATACATAATAAAAATAGAATAGTAAAAGTATCAACAAACTGAGAGAAGAAAGTGGAAAAATTATTTCTTAACCATAACATTTTACCTTTGGTTAAGTTTTTCCAAAAATGATAAACATGAATATCAATGTATTGAGCAAACAAATAACTAAGCATACTTGAAAGTACAGCTATAATTGTACTTCCAAACACCTTTGTAAACAATATATCATCAACAGGAGAATTTTCCATTGCTGGAACAGAGTCAGCAATATAAATTATGAGAGTTGAAAATATAGCAGCAAAAATACCAACTGTGACTACTTGATTTGCTTTCTTTTTACCATAAATCTCACTGATTAAATCGGTTATTAAAAATGTAATTGGATAAGGAAGTATCCCAACAGATAAATAAAAGAGTTTTTCATCAAAAATTTCTAAATCAATCGGATGCCAGTAAAAAAACTTTTGAAAAATCAGGTTCGAAACTACTAATGATGTGATAAATAGAGAGGCCAGAATTAAATATATTTTTTGAGCTAATATTTTTTTTTCTGGATTCATTAATTTGTCTTTAATCAAATATAGTAAATCAATTTCTTTTGACTAATTTGTTAATTATAATGGAATTTCATAAAAAATATCACATATCTATCGGGTCTAATATTGGGAATAGGCAAAAAAATATTCAGGATTCAATTGATTTAATTCACTCAAGGATTTCTTCATTACATGCAATTTCATCAGTTTATGAAACTGAATCAATTGGTTTTGAAGGAGATGATTTTTTTAATATTTGTGCATCATTTAATTCTTTTAAATCACCACATTTAATAATGAGTGAATTGCTTGAAATTGAAAAACTTTTAGGTAGAATTAGAAATAAAGAAAAAAAATATTCTTCAAGAATTATTGATATTGATATTTTATTAGTTGAGGATACTGTTATTAACTCTGAAGAATTAGTAATTCCTCATTTAGAACTATGCAATAGAAGATTTGTTTTGGATCCTTTAATTGAGATTGATCCTAATTTAATACACCCAGTAAATAAAATTTCTTTAAAAGAAATTTTGAACTCTTTTCAATTAAACCAGAAGATTCAAAAAAAAGATATTTTACTTAAAAACCCTGCACACTCGATTAGATTAAATAGTTATAATTATATAGCAATTGAAGGTAATATAGGGTCTGGAAAAACAAGTTTATCAAAACTTATTTCAAGTGATTTCAACACAAAATTAATGCTAGAAAGGTTTATAGATAATCCATTTTTAGCCAAATTTTATCAAAACCCTGAAGAATTTGCTTTTAAGTTAGAAATGTCTTTTTTAGCTGATAGGTATCAGCAAACAAACGAAGATTTATCTCAATTAAATTTTTTTAGTCAAAATATTATTAGTGATTATGATATTCATAAATCATTAATTTTTTCAAAAATTAATTTAAATGAAGATGAATTTAATCTGTATAGAAAGTTATTCTACTCATTATATAAAAGTATAGTTAAGCCAGACTTAATTATTTTTCTTAATCAGACAATTGAAAACTTAAAAAACAATATTAGAAAAAGAGGTAGAGACTATGAGTCAACAATTTCTGAGGATTATCTTCTAAAAATAAATCAAAGTTATTCTGACTTTTTTAAATCAAGACCAGATTTAAATGTAAAATTTATAGATGTATCTGAAATGGATTTTGTTAAAAATAGACTAGATTATTTATCAATCATTAACGGGGTTAAGTAGTATTTATTTTTAAAAAAAAATCCCATAGAACTATTCCGCTTGAAACAGAAACATTTAACGAATGTTTAGTTCCGTATTGTGGTATCTCAACCACATCATCACTAAGATCAACTATATTTTGACTAACTCCTTTTATTTCATTACCGAAAATTACGGCGTACTTTTTACTTGAATCAGCTTTGAAATTTTCAATCATGGTTGATTTATCAGCCTGCTCAACAGAAACTATGTGGTATTTTTCTTTTTTAAGTTTTATAATAGCATTTTCAATATTTTCAACATAACTCCAATTCATCGATTCAGTACTACCAAGAGCAGTTTTTCTAATCTCATTATTGGGAGGTGTAGCGGTTATTCCACACAGTATAATTTCATCAATTAAAAAAGCATCGCAAGTTCTAAATATACTACCAACATTGTGGGCGCTTCTAATATTATCAAGTAAAACCTTGATCGGGGTTTTAGTCGAGCTTTTAAATTCCTCACTAGAAATTCTATTTAATTCACTGTTTTTTAATTTTTTCATTTAAGCTAACTTAACATATTTGTTTTCTAAACATCGAAATAATAATTACATTAGTAAAGATGTAGTGGTAAAAATAGTATATAACTTATCCAATTGAAAAAAGACGCAAAAAAAATTACACCTTTAATGCAACAGTACAATGCTATTAAGGCAAAGTATCCTGATGCTTTACTGCTTTTTCGAGTAGGTGATTTTTATGAAACTTTCGGACAAGATGCAATTCAGGCTTCCAAAATCTTAGATATTATTTTGACTAAACGAGGTGCTGGAAGTCAAAGTGAAACAGAGCTCGCCGGATTTCCTCACCATTCTTTAAATCTGTATTTACCCAAACTTGTTA
>VMCO01000150.1 GCA_008081325.1 Flavobacteriaceae bacterium | reverse complement strand
AAATTGCTAAAATGTTGGAAGGAAATAATGCGTCAAAGTCCGCTTATACTCATGCTAAACAGTTGCTTAATTAATATTATATTTGCTAAACAAAAAAATTAGATATGTCAAATAACTTATTGAAAGGAAAAAGAGGAATCATTTTTGGAGCACTTGATTCTAATTCAATTGCTTGGATTACTGCTGAGCGTGTTTTTGAAGAGGGAGGTACATTTGTTTTAACAAACGCACCAGTGGCGATGAGAATGGGACAAATAAATGAATTAGCTAAAAAAACAAATGCTACGGTTATTCCAGCTGATGCAACCTCAATAGAAGACTTAGAAAATTTAATCACCAAATCAATGGAGATTTTAGGAGGAAAATTAGATTTTGTTTTACATTCAATCGGAATGTCCATAAATGTAAGAAAAGGTAAATCATACACTGATCAAAATTATGATTGGACTCATAAAGGTTTAGATGTTTCAGCTATGTCTTTTCACAGGGTTATGCAGACGTTATATAAAAATGACGCGATGAATGAATGGGGTAGTATCGTTGCACTCTCATATATGGCAGCACAAAGAGTTTTTCCAGATTATAATGATATGGCAGATAATAAAGCTTTTCTTGAAAGTGTAGCAAGAAGTTTTGGTTACTTTTTCGGTAAGGATAAAAATGTTAGGGTAAATACAATTTCTCAATCTCCAACTCCCACAACTGCTGGTAAAGGGGTTAAAGGTTTTGATGGATTTATTAAGTATGCAGATAAAATGTCTCCTTTAGGAAATGCTACTGCGATGGATTGTGCAAATTATACAATAACTTTATTTAGTGACCTAACTAAAAGAGTCACATTACAAAACTTATATAATGATGGTGGGTTTAGTAATATGGGTGTTAGTGACAGTATCATGGATATGATTGAAAACTCCTAACAACTCAAATTTAAAATTTTTTAAAGGGGGTATGCTTTGAAAGCATACCCCCTTTATTGTTTTTATTCCTTAATTTTGGATTATGTTACTAAAGGAAATATCATTCATAATTCCAGTCTTTAATCGACCTGAAGAAGTAAACGAACTCCTAAAAAGTTTTTGTGAACAAAAAGGAAATAAAGACTTTGAAATAGTAATAATTGAGGATGGTTCTGTAAATAAATGTGATCATATAATTAAAGAATTTAATGATTTAAATATATCTTATTATTTTAAAAAGAATTCAGGTCCCGGTGATTCAAGAAATTTTGGAATGAACAAAGCGAGTGGTAGCTATTTTGTCATATTAGATTCCGATATTATTCTTCCTAAAAACTATACTGAAATATTGATTAAAAATTTATCAAATAACTTCTCTGATTGTTTTGGTGGTGTTGATGATTCACATTCTTCTTTTAATAGTTTTCAAAAGGCAGTCAGTTATTCAATGACTTCTCTAATAACAACCGGTCATATTAGAGGAGGTAGTAAAGTTAAAAACTTTCAACCAAGAAGTTTTAATATGGGTATTTCTAAAGATGCTTTTTTAAAAAGTAATGGTTTTGGTAAGATTCATCCAGGTGAGGATCCAGATTTATCAATAAGATTAAAAAAATTGGGTTTTACTACTTTACTCTATGATGATTTAAAAGTATTTCACAAAAGAAGAGTTTCGATTAAAAGTTTTTTTATTCAGGTATATAAGTTTGGTGTAGCTCGTTCAATTTTAAATTATAAATTTCCTGAAACCAAAAAAATCACATATTGGTTTCCCACGATTTTTTCGTTGGTATTTTTAATTTCTATTATTTTTGTTTTATTCGGAGTCGATAGTAATTTATTCAAATTATATCTTTTATATTTTTTACTAATTTTTGTCCAATCATCTTTTAAAAACAATATTTCAGTAGGTTTTTTATCTGTTATGACAACATTAATTCAATTTTTTGGATATGGCTATGGTTTTGCAAAATCATTAATATTGATAAATATTTTTCCTAATAGAAAAATTGAAAGTATATTTCCTAAAATGTTTTTTAATTAATCGTAATGAAAATTTTTTCTAACCAGGGTAAATTTAATGTTTTTCTTATTTTTTTGGTACTAGCTATTTCATCTTCACTCATAGGAAAATTAACTTCAACTTATGATAAAAACATCATTTTTAAATTAGAAGTTATCGATGTTCCAAAGGATAAAGTTATTTACGAAAAATCACGTGATTCTGTATTATTAAAGGTTAGAGGGTATGGATTTAATTTGGCAAAATATTATTTTGAAACACCCAGTCTAGAAATTTCTGTAAAAAAATTAAAAGAGATTAACAATACTTTCCTCTGGGACCAAAAAGAAAACTTTAATGAAACAAAGTTAAGTTTTGATTCATCTGTGGAAATGTTGAATATTTCTGAAGATTCCTTATTTTTTTATTTTGATCAGTACATTTCTCAAAAAAAACACATAAAACCAAATGTTTCAATCGATTATAAACCTGGTTACGACAGCTTTAAACCATACTTAATTACTAGCGATTCAGTTACAATATTGGGCCCTAAAGATATTCTCAAAGAAATTGAATATGTTGACACAGAGTTTATAAGATTAAATAATGTAAACTCCGATGTCAATATTAATTTAAACCTATTAAAACCTGCCTTTGATGACCTTACATTTGATTTTACTGACGTTCAATATAAATTAGAAGTAGATCAGTATACTGAAGAAATTATAAATATTCCTGTAAATATCCTGGGTGGCAATAATTATAAATATAACTTTTATCCAAAAGAACTTTCCGTTAAGTATTTTATAAGTGTTGACAATTATAAAAAAACCTCACCAATAGATTTTAGAATCGAATGTTTATTTGACCAAAATCAAAGTGTTCTAATTCCATCATTAACAAAAAAACCAAATTTTGTTAAGAATGTAAAGCTTAGTTCAAATCAGATTCAATTAATTATTTTAGAATGAAAAAAATTGGATTGACTGGTATAATTGGTAGTGGAAAAACCACAGCTGCACTATATTTTAAAAATTTAGGTATACCAATTTTCATTGCAGATGATTGTGCTAAAGAATTAATGATATATGATCCTATTTTAAAAAAACAGATCAATGAGTTATTAGGTGATATGGCTTATGTTGATGGAGAATTAAATAAAGATTTCATTTCTAACAAAATATTCAGTGACTCAAGTCTTCTTGATAAAATCAATAATTTAGTTCATCCAAGAGTACATGAAAATTTTAATCATTGGTTTTCTAATCAAAATTCTAAATATATTATTTATGAGGCTGCTCTAATTTTTGAAAATAATTCTCAAGGTGTTTTTGATAAAATAATTTGTATAAAAACTCCCATTGATTTGATTCATAATAGAATAAAAAATAGGGTAAACTATTCAAAAAAAAGAGTTGATAATATTTTAAAAAACCAACTTTCTCAAGATGTAAAGTGTTCAAAATCAGATTTTTGTATTGAAAATAAATCAAAAGAAAAACTATACAATGAATTGTCAAAGATTCATGCCTCTCTTATTTAATTTATATTGTTAATCTTTTATTAAATATCAGAACTAGTTTTTGATTAAATGATACATTTGAAATATGAGCAAAAGGATATTTATATTACTTCTAATACTAATGAGTGTCTCTTTAATTGGTATTATTTTCATTCAATCTTTTTTTATTATAAAAAATTATGAAGAAAATGATAAGCAATTTTCCATAAATGTAAATTATGTTCTCGATGAAACCTCCTCTATGGCTCAGAGAAATGAATTCAGAAAATATGTTAGAAAGTTTAGAGAACTTATAACAAGTGAATCCCTGATTGACACTGTAGCTATTCGAAATATAATTGTTATCGATGATAATCCAGAAAAAAGAGAAACAATAATCTATAAAAACGGTGTCATTGAAGAAAATATAATTATACCAAAAACTAAAAGCTATTATAACGATATAATTGATATTATTTCTGATCAGCAAAATATTGCTTTAAAAAGACTGTCTAACCAGAGAGAAGAAAATATTTTTTCAAATACAAGAAATGAAGAAAATTTAAGCCCTGAACAGTTTTTATTAAAAGTTGGTAAAATTTCAAAAAGTAAAGAGGTTTTATTTGAAACTGCTTATAATGATTTGTCAAAAAGAAATCCGATTGAGAATAGAGTAGGAGATATTAAAAGTTTTGAAAAACTTTTAAAACGAAACTTTGAAAAGATGAACATAAAATTAGATTTTGAATATGCCATATTTGATAAGGACGTTATTACAAATGTTTCATCCGAAAATTTTGATATTTCAAGTCCTACTTATTCATCTCTAATTTTTAAAGATGAAAACGATTTGAGTGATTATTCTTTGAATGTTGCTTTTCCTGGAAGAACTCCTTTTTTATTATCATCTTTGCTTTCGGTTATTATTACTTCTGTAATTTTCACGACTATTATTATTATTGCGTACATAACTACGATTCTGTTATTACTAAGACAAAGGCAAATCTCACAGATAAAAACAGATTTTATTAATAACATGACGCATGAATTTAAAACACCAATAGCAACTATAAATCTTGCTTTATCAGCAATTAAAAATCCAAAAACTATAGTTAATAAAGAGAAGGTTAAAAAATATCTGCAGATGATTTATGATGAAAATAACAGGATGCATGATCAAGTAGAGAATGTTCTAATGATTAGCCATTTGGAAAGAAATGAGCTTAATATTGAAAAAACAAAACAAGACATAAACGAAATTATTGATTTAGCTATTTCTCATGTAAGTCTAATTGTTGAAAATAAAAACGGAAACATAATCACTGAAAAAAATGCAAACAAATCTATTGTAAGTGGAAATGAAACCCATCTGATTAATGTTTTAGTGAATATTTTAGATAATGCAATTAAGTATAATGATAATAGCCCTGAAATTCTAATTACGACAGAAAATATTGGAAGTAGATTATTAATTAAGGTAAAAGATAACGGGATTGGGATGAGCAAGGCTGTACAATCAAAAATATTTGAAAAGTTCTACAGGAAACAAACTGGAGATTTACATGATGTTAAGGGGCATGGTTTAGGATTAGCTTATGTAAAGAAAATTATTACTTTTCATAATGGTAATATTTCAGTTGATAGTGTTATCGATGAGGGAAGTACTTTTACAATACAATTAAATACATTAACCAAATAATTAATCATGAATAACAAAAAGAGAATTTTATTAGTCGAAGACGATCCAAATTTTGGTATCATTTTAAGAGATTTTCTAAAAATGAATGAATATGATGTGATTTTGGCTAAAAATGGTATGGAAGGCTTTGAGAAGTTTAAAAAATTTGAATTCAACCTTTGTATTTTAGATGTTATGATGCCATATAAAGATGGCTTTACTTTGGCGTCCGAAATAAAAGGTATTTCACCAGATATGCCTATAATTTTTTTAACGGCAAAATCAATGAAAGAGGATGTCTTAAAGGGTTATAAAGTTGGAGCTGATGATTATCTAAAAAAACCTTTTGATAGTGATGTTTTGTTATTTAAAATAAAAGCAATTTTAAAAAGAAACAAACTCTCATCTGTTATTGACACTGAAGAAACTGAGTTTAATTTCAGTTCCTTTTACTTTAACTCAAAACTAAGACATCTCAAATATAAAGACGAATCCCCAGTGAAATTGTCGCCAAAGGAGAATATGTTACTTAAATTATTATTAATTCATATTAATGATTTAATGCCAAGGGAATTGGCACTAACAAGAATATGGCATGATGATAATTATTTCACTTCTAGAAGCATGGATGTTTACATTGCAAAACTTAGAAAACAACTTAATAAAGATTCTAGGGTTAGTATAAATAATATACATGGAGAGGGGTTTAGATTGATTGTTGAGTAGGGTTAAATGAGTTAACCATTGATAAAATATTTTTTATATCGTAATCATCACTGAACCAATTCACCTCTTTATTTGATTTATACCATGTTATTTGTCTTTTGGCATATCTCCTAGTATTAGTTTTAATTTTTTCAATAGCCTCATCAAGACTTATCTTCTTTTCTAAATATTCAAATATTTCCTTATAACCAATAGTATTAAGTGCATTTAAGTTTTTGAACTTGAATAGACCTTTAACCTCGTTTAAAAGACCATTTTCAATCATAATATCAACTCTATTATTAATTAATGAGTGAAGTTTAGATCTATCACTATTTAAGCCGATTATTATATTATTATAATTTGATTTTTTTTCAGAATTTTTTATGAAATATGAATAAGGTTTTTCAGTAGATATGCATACTTCAAGTGCTCTAATAACTCTTCTGTGATTATTTAGATCAATTTTTTTATGTGTTTTTGGATCAAGCTTTTTTAGTTGCTGGAGTAAATTTTTTAAACCGTTATTTTCAAATTCAATATTTAATTTTTCCCTTACCGAAAAATCTACATTTGGAATTTCATCAACCCCATATAAGACAGTGTCTATATATAGTCCAGATCCACCAACCATAATCACAGTATCTTTTGTTTTAAATAGATCCTCAATTTTTTTTCTTGCATCTGATTCAAATTGTGAAATATTATATTCATCTTTAATTGAAATATTATTTATTAGGTGGTGTTTTACAGAAAATAGTTCTTCATTTGAAGGTTTTGCAGTACCGATATTAAGCTCTTTGTAAAATTGTCTGGAATCTGCAGAAATAATTTCAGTATTGTAATGTTTGGCTAATTTTATGGCAAGAGATGTTTTTCCTATAGCTGTTGGTCCTATAACTGTAATTAAAATATTATTCATTTTTATAGTTTATGAATTTTTTTAACTCCACATGACTAATATTGTTTTTTAGCATTATAAATAAATCTAATGTTGCTTGTGCATCACCATCAGCCCTATGTCTATTATTGATTTCAATTCCAAGACTTTTAACCAGTTTTCCAAGACTGTACGATTTCCTTTCTGGAAAAACAGCCTTAGAAAGTTCAATTGTACACAATAAATTTCTTTGAAAATCAACACCAATTCTAGAAAACTCTTTCTTCAGTACTCGATAATCAAATTTTACATTATGAGCGATGAAAACACAATCCTCTGTGAAACGATTAATCTCTTCAGCAATTTTATTGAAGATTGGTTGTTTTTCTAGCATTTCATTATTTAAGCCTGTAAGTTTTTCAACAAATGGTTGAATTCTTTTTTGAGGATTAATCAATTTATGATACTTAGAGATGTTGCCATCTTTATGTATTTTAAATATCGCAATTTCAGTTATTTTTTCTTCATTGAATTTGCCGCCAGTTGTTTCTATGTCGATAATTGTATAAATACTTTCAGTAATTTCTTTCTCCAAAAATTAAACTTCCTAATCTTATCATATTGCTACCGCATTCAATCGCAATTTGATAGTCGTTACTCATTCCCATTGATAAAATATCAAAGTTATTATCTAAAGAATTAATTTCATTAAATACTTTTTTAGCAAAAACAAACTCTTTTTTTATAGTTGATTCATTTTTTGTGTTGCTAGCCATCGCCATCATTCCTTTGATCTTAATATTATTCATTTCTTTATAATCTGTGGAGAAAATTATTTCTTTAAGTTGTTTTTCATCAAGACCAAATTTTGACTCTTCTTTTGAGATTTTCAATTGTAATAAGCAGTTAATCACACGATTATTTTTAACACCCTCTTTATTTATAATTTTTATAGATTTTAAGGAGTCAATTCCGTGAATTAGATCTACATAAGGAGCCATATATTTTATTTTATTACTCTGTACATGGCCTACCATGTGCCATTTTATATCTTTTGGCAAATCTTCAAATTTGCTTGACATTTCCTGAATTTTATTTTCCCCAAAAAGCCTCTGTCCAGATTCATATGCTTTCATTATATCATGATTAGTTTTTGTTTTTGATATAGCAATAAGCTTTACATTTTTTGGAATATTTGAAACTATTTTATGAATATTTTCAGCTATCATTAAGAAAATCTTTTTGAAACAAATTCAGCTTTTTTTGAATTAGAGTAGTCATAGAACCCCTCTCCAGATTTTACACCTAATTTTCCTTCATTTACTAACTGCACTAGTAATTTGTTTGGTTTATATTTTGGGTTTTTCAATCCATTTAACATTACCTCTAGAATTGATTTACATACATCAAGGCCTATAAGGTCTGCTAGTTGCAATGGTCCCATTGGATGTCCCATACCTAATTTCATTATTCCGTCAATATTTTTAACATTTGCAACACCTTGATCTAAAGACTCTATTGCTTCATTAATCATTGGCATCAATATTCTATTTGAAATAAATCCTGGAAAATCATTAACTGTTAACGGGATTTTTTCTAATTTTTTTGAAAGATTTGTTATTATATCAGTTGTTTCTTTACTCGTGTATTTTGAGTTAATGATTTCAACCAGTTTCATTATCGGGACAGGATTCATGAAATGCATACCGATAACTTTATCTTTTCTTTTAGTTTTTTCTGCCAACTTTGTGATAGATATTGAGGAAGTGTTGGATGCTAATATTGTATTATTTGGACATTTTAAATCAAGCTCTTTGAATATCGATTCTTTTAATTCTAAATTTTCACTTACAGCCTCTATTATTAATTCAGAATTTAATATTGAATCAAAGTTTGTTGTGTATTTGATGTTTGCAACTGTGTTATTTGCTTCTTCTTGAGTGATTTTATCTTTATTTACCATTCTTTGAAGATTTCTTAAAATGGTTTTTTCACCTTTATCTAAACTTTCGGAACTAATATCATAGAGTGTAACACTAAAGTTGAATAAAGCAAACGTTTGAGCAATTCCGTTACCCATTGTGCCAGATCCTATAACAGATATATTTTTCATATTTAATTAAAGTTTTTAATTATTTTGATAGCAACATCTAATGCGCTATGACCATCGTAAATATCAACTTTTGGTTTTTGGTTATTGTTTATTGAAAAAGCGAAGCTATTTAATTCATCTAAAATTGCATTGTTTTCCGAAATCTTTGGCTTACTAAAATAAATTTTCTTCTTTTTACCATTTTCTGCTTCAAGAACCATGATTGGTATTTCTGATTTTTTTTCGTCAATTTCTACAATCTGAGCTTCACGCTTCAAGAAATCAACTGAAATATATTTACCTGATTGAAAAAATCTAGTTTTTCTCATATTTTTTAGAG
>VMCO01000170.1 GCA_008081325.1 Flavobacteriaceae bacterium | reverse complement strand
TTAGAAAAAATATTACCGTTATAACCCCAAACATTGTAAGTACAGAATAAAATATCTTATCTAAAATATAGCTTAGCAATTAATCAAAATTTAAATCAGAAAAATCTTTATAATGTTTTTTGTCAATGACATCTCCTGCTTTTAAAACTATGGCACCAGGATTTGACCTAACTATGGTTTTCAAAGCAGTTTCGTCACATGTGTAAAACTCGAAAGATATATTATTTTGTTTAATGAAGACTTTTCTCTCCTCTACTGAAGAAGCAGTTAAACCAATTATTTTATATCCTTTATTTTTTGCCTTTTCAAATGAAGTTTTTAGATTTTCTATAGCACTTGGAGAAAAATTAGCGATATTATAAGAAATGTAAATAAGCAGTTTTTCTTCACTTAATATTTCCTTTGTAAGATTATTACCATTTACTTCGATGGAAAAATCATAAATAGAAGGTTCATAACCTTTTTGAATTAGTTTGGTTTCTACTCCAATAAATTCTCCAGAAACATTTGGGTATTCACCATTCGTGATGTAAATCTTTTCCTGATCATCTTCAATAAATTTCCACGAATACTCATATATGTCTTTTGGTGCATTTTCAGGAACAGTCATGTTTTTAAGTAAATTATCACCAATTTTATAAGCTCTAAAATCCAAAATAGGTAAATGGTTTAAAACAAAATATGTGATGTAAAAACAAAAGATAAGTGACGAACCAATGATGATTTTTTGGATTTTTCTACTTAAAATTGAATTTATTAAATCCTGTTTTACAAATAGAAAACCTATCATAACCAGAAGTATTACATCTTTGGTAAAAGACTCCCAAGGTGTTAATTTAATTGCATCACCAAAACAACCACAATCAGTAACCTTGTTGAAATATGCTGAATACCATGTTAAAAAAGTGAAAAATATGATCATTAAGAGTAAGCTCCAAAGAGTAAATTTCTTTTTAAAGCCAATAATTAAAAATATACCAAGTATCACCTCTAGTATTACAATAAAAATTGCCATTGGCAAAACAACCGGTATTAAAAAATCAATATTGAATACTGTTGGTCCAAAATATTCTTCCAATTTAAAAGAGAAACCAATTGGGTCATTTAATTTTATCAGACCAGAGAAAATAAATAAAATACCGACAAAATATCTGAAAATGTGAAGAGTTATTTTGATCATATTTTAAGATGAATTAATGCAAAAATTGCATAGTTGATAATATCAGTATAGTTAGCATCTATTCCTTCGCTAACTAAAGTGTTTCCTTGATTATCTTCAATTTGTTTGACTCTTAATAGTTTTTGAAGAATTAAGTCTGTTAAAGAACTTACTCTCATTTCCCTCCAAGCTTCCCCATAATCATGATTCTTATTCATCATCAATTCTCTAGTTTTATCAATCATTGAGTCGTAAAGCTCCATACACTCATCACCCTCAAGATCTGGTATTTCTGAAACACCCTTTTCAATTTGGATTAACGCCATAACAGAATAATTAATAACACCAATAAACTCATCCGCTTGTCCTTCATCAACTTTCTGTACTGAGTTATTTTGCAAACCTCTTATTCGTTGAGCTTTGATAAATATCTGATCAGTTAATGATGATAATCTTAGAATTCGCCAAGCAGAACCATAATCATGCATTTTTTTTTCAAAAAGCGATTTACATATTGATGTAACATTATCATATTGCTTTAAAGTTTTTTGCATAATTAGGAGTAATTTTACGTAAATTTCGATTAAATATCTTTAATGATCAAAGAAACATCTTTAATTTTTTAAACATACTAAAATGACCATAAATATCAAGGGTAATCTAATTAATTTTTCTATTCCTAAAATAATGGGGATTTTAAATGTAACTCCAGATTCTTTTTTTGACGGTGGTAGATATGATTCCCGTGACAAAGTACTAAAACAAGTTGAAAAAATGATTATTTCTGGTGCAGATATAATTGATGTTGGAGGTTACAGTTCTCGTCCTGGCGCAAAGAATATTAGCATTTCTGAAGAATTAAAAAGAGTCATCCCCACAATAAAACTCATTAAAGAAAAATTTCCAAAAACTTTAATTTCAATTGATACATTTAGAAGTGAAGTAGCAAGTGAATCAATAATTTCAGGAGGGGATATAATAAATGATATTTCTGGGGGAAATCTTGATACGGAGATGTTTAAAACAGTAGCAAAACTCAAAACTCCTTATATTTTAATGCACATGAGAGGAAATCCTAGTAATATGATGAGTAATACTGATTATCATGACGTAACAAAAGAAATCTGTAAATATTTTTCAAAAATGATTGAAAAAGCTAAAAATGAGGGAATCAATGATATAATAATCGATCCTGGTTTTGGATTTTCAAAAACAACTGATCAAAATTATGAACTGCTAAACAACTTAGATTTTTTAAATCAATTTCAAAGACCTTTACTTGTGGGCATTTCAAGAAAATCAATGATATATAAAATTCTTAATACAACTCCAGAAAAGGCACTAAATGGTTCCTCAGTATTACATACTATCTCTCTTTTAAAAGGTGCAAGCATTTTGAGAACTCATGATGTTAAGGAAGCTACTGAGTGTGTTAAAATTGTAAGTCAATTAAAAGGCTAAAATTTTTTAATCCTATATTTGTAATTACTGATTATGGATTTTTTTAGAGAAATACTGAATTTTTCAATTATAGATGTATTAGACATTTTTCTCGTAGCTACGCTACTTTACTACGCATATAAACTTCTAAAAGGAACAGTAGCAATAAATATTTTTACAGGAATTATTTTAATATATGTTTTGTGGAGAGGAACTGTCTTTCTTGAAATGGAATTACTTTCAAGTATAATTGGTGGTTTCATGAGTGTGGGAATTATAGCTTTAATTGTTGTTTTCCAGCCTGAAATAAGAAAATTCCTACTAATGGTTGGCTCAGCAAATCTTTCTAAAAAAGGCTCCTTTTTTGAAAAAATTAAATTTTTTAAAAACCAAAAATTAGAAAGAGATACGACAGATATAAAATCAGTAATTGCTGCTTGTTATAATATGAGTGAAACCAAAACAGGTGCATTAATTGTGATAGAAAGAAGTAATAACTTAACCTTTCTAGGTGATTCTGGAGATGAAATGAATATTACTGTAACTCAACCAATTTTAGAGAGTATATTCTTCAAAAATAGCCCGCTTCATGATGGAGCTATAATTATTTCGAATAATATTATTAGAGCTACAAGAGTTGTTCTTCCAATAAATAACGAAACTAAAATTTCTAGCAAATTCGGACTAAGACACAGAGCAGCTGTCAGCATAACAGAAAAGACGGATGCGGTTGCAATTGTAGTATCAGAAGAAAACGGAAAAATATCTTACATCAAAAACGGAGAATTTATTGGATTTAGCTCCGAGAATGAACTTTTGAAGGTAGTAGAAAAAGACATTTCCTAAACTGTTAACTCATTTTCTTTTTTTAATTGAGCCTGATATAATTTCTGGTAAACTCCTTTTTTGTTTTTAAGTAATTCTTCGTGTCTTCCAACCTCAACAATTTTTCCATTCTCCATAACGATAATATTATCCGCTTTCATAATTGTACTAAGTCTATGTGCAATGATTATTGATGTTCTGTTTTTTGTGATTTTTTCAATAGCTTTTTGTATCAGTATCTCAGAGTCAGTATCAATGGATGAAGTAGCTTCATCTAAAACTAAAATTTGTGGGTTTTTTATATAAGCTCTCAAAAATGAAATTAATTGTCTTTGACCTGTGGATAATCCCACCCCTCTTTCCCTCACATTATAGTTATATCCCTCAGGCAGAGAGCTGATAAAATCATCTAATTCTATTTCCTTTGCAGCATCTTTAACCCTTAAAAAAGATATATTTTCATTTTGTAATGTTATATTATTCAAAATAGAATCTGAGAACAGGTGTACATCTTGTGAAACAAATCCAATATTTTTTCTTAACGATGAAATTGAGTAGTCTTTTATGTTAATATTGTCAATATATATCGAGCCTGAATCCAGTTCATAAAACCTATTCAACAGCTTGATGATTGTTGACTTTCCTGATCCTGTTGCCCCAACAATCGCATTAGTAGAACCAGCATTTATTTCAATATTCAAATTATCTATAATCTTCTCACCTTGATTATATGAAAAATTAACATTTTCATATTTAATTTCACCTGTAATTTCATTGGCAGTTTTTGATCCCTTATTTTGAATAAATGAATCTGTATCTAAAATTTTAAAAACCCTCTCCGCTGCAACCATTCCCATAAGTAAAGTATTGAATTTATTTGCAATTTGATTCAACGGTCTAAATAACATTGGTATCATCATTATAAAAGCCGTTAACTCTCCAATAGACGCTGTATTATCTAAAACGGTATTCATTCCTCCATACCAAACAACCAAACCAAGAGTTAGAGAAGAAAAAATCTCCGCTACAGGAAAGAAAATAGAATTATACCAAACAGTCTTCAACCAAGCTTTTTTATGTCTTTCATTTATTTTTTTAAATTTTTCAAACTCTATTTTTTCTCTTGCAAAAAGTTGCAAGACACTCATTCCAGTTACTCTCTCTTGTACAAACGAGTTTAAGTTAGCTACCTCGTTTCTAACTTCGTCAAAAGCTAACTTCATATATTTTTGAAAAATTTTAGTTGCCAATAATATGAAGGGTAACGAAATAAAAACAATTAAGCTTAACTCCCAATTCATATAAATCATCACTATTGCTACAATTAGCATTTTGAGTAAATCGCTTATAATCATAAAGAGTCCTTGTCCAAAAATATCAGCAATTCTTTCCATATCAGTGACGGTTCTTGTTATAAGGATTCCTACAGATGATTTATCATAATATTTCATCCTAAAACTTTGAATATGGTCAAATAATTTTACTCTAATATCCTTTACAACAGATTGACCTAAAAGACCTGCATTAAATATAAATGAGTAATTACTAGTTACTTCTAAAACTAATAATGAAAACATGAGAATTATATATTCTAAAAAAAATTCATAGTTAGATGCGGTAAGATTCTCATCAACTATTTTTTCCAAAACAACTGGTCTCAAGGCCCCGAATATTGAAAGACCAAAAACAGAAACTATAGATAAAATAAAAATACTCTTGTATGATTTCACATAACTTAATAATCTTTTGAAAAGTGTAAAATTATATACGTTAGTTTTATTAGTCATTTATAAATATATTTTCAGGATATTCAACCTTAGTTAAAAATAATCCGTGTGCTGGGACAGATGGCCCAGCATAAATTCTATTAGATTTATTAATAATATCCTTGAATTCTTCAAGAGAAACCTTACACAATCCAACATCCAAAATTGTTCCAATTATAGCTCTTACCATATTTCTTAGAAATCTATTTGCACTAATTCTAAAAATCAAATCTGAATTATTTAATTCATAATCGAAGTTATATATTACACATTTAAAATTAGTTACATCAGTTTTAGATCTACAAAAAGATTTAAAATTAGTGTTATTCTTAATTATATCTAAAGCTTTATTAATCCTTTGAAAATCTAATTTTTTAGTAAAATAATATTTGGTATCTGGGTTGTATACATCTTTAATAGTTGTCAAATAATATTTATATTCTCTTAAACTTGCATCGAATCTTGCATGTGAATCATCATGAACTCTGACTATATCTTTAATAACAATGTTTTTTCCAAGGAATGAATTAAGCTTAAAGATTAAGTTTTTAATCTCAAAATCAAGGTCTGAATCAAAATGTGCAAACATTTGACTAGCATGCACACCTGTATCTGTTCTTCCAGCTCCTACCAACTTTAAATTTTTATTCTTAAGCAATACTTGCAGAGAATTTTCAATAGTCTCTTGCACAGTTACAGCATTAGGTTGAATTTGCCAACCATGAAAATTAGAGCCATTGTAAGAAAGTTCAATAAAGTATCTCAACTATTTATAAATTTGTTTAGCAAATATATACTTAATAATTATTTAAAATTAATTTGAAAAAAATTCTTCTTATCTCAGACACACATGGATATCTTGACGAAAAAATATTAAAATATTGCAAGTCAGTAGATGAAGTTTGGCACGCAGGAGACGTTGGCAATATAAATGTGATTGATAAAATAAGACAAATAAAACCATTCAGGGGGGTTTATGGAAATATTGACAGTCACAAAATTAGAGAAGAACTAAGTCTAGATTGTAAATTTATTTGTGAAAAAGTAAAGGTTTGGATCACTCATATCGGGGGTTACCCTGGAGCTTACAAAAAAAGGATTTCCAGTAATCTTGAGAACCAAATTGTGGATTTATTTATATGTGGACACTCTCATATCTTAAAAATAATTTATGATAAAAAATTCGATTTACTTCACATTAACCCAGGAGCAATTGGAAAACATGGTTTTCACCAAAAAAGAACAATGGTGAGATTCAATGTAAATGAAGATAAAATTGAAAATCTTGAAATTATAGAGTTTGACAGATGATTACCTAATTCTATTCAAAGAATTTACCAATTCATTATCTGTTTTAATTGACTTTAACGCCAAAAACAAAAGGTATGTACAGATAAATGGATTTAATATTGCCGCATACATTAGAAACTCTAAAACTTGTGAAGGCATTATTTCTGTTAAATATGTTAAGCAATTGTAAAAGTAAAAGACAGTGAATAAACTCATGAAAAGACTAAAACGCAAACAAATACGAGTCACTTTAATCTGTAAATTTCTTTTTTTGAACAAAAAAATTGTAACTAAGGCTAAAAAAGAAATTATTA
Source organism: Flavobacteriaceae bacterium (assembly GCA_008081325.1). Lineage (GTDB taxonomy): Bacteria > Bacteroidota > Bacteroidia > Flavobacteriales > Flavobacteriaceae > MED-G13. The sequence continues at coordinate 2,371 of VMCO01000170.1, read as the reverse complement.
GAGGGATATAAGAAATCAAAATTAAAACCGTTTCAATGAGCTCTAAATTGTTGAATAATTTCATAATTAACGGATATCCCTTTTCATACCACTGAAGCCCAAAAAACCAATAGCAAAAGAAAAAAACGGAAGTTAAAAACATATAAACACTTTGAATTCTTTGTATCATAACTTTTCAAATTATTATGCAAAAATAATAGAAATAAAAAAAAATTAGGTTGATTTTAAAATAATGTCGTATACTTGTACCTGAATTTACTCATATAGAAGTAATTTCTATCTTCAAAAGGATATATCCCCTAAAATAAATGCTCTGATTGAGCAAATTTTCAATAAACAATTTAACAAAAAACAATGTTTGAAATTTCAAAATTAAAAGAAAAAAAACTTTCTGAGTTACAAGAGATTGCAGAAGAACTAAAAATCTCAAAATATAAAACTCTAAAAAAATTAGATCTGGTTTATAAAATTCTTGACCATCAAGCCTCAAACCCAAAAGAAAAAGAGGTAGAACAAAAAGATCCACCTAAATCAAAATTTAATCCCCGAAATAAGTCTATTAAAAAGGATAGAAAGGATTTAAAATCCAAAGATGAGTCAAACGATAAGCCTGAGAAAAAAACGAATAATCAACCAAGAGAAAATAGAAATCGCAAACCAAAGGGTGAACCCAATGGAAACAGAGATACTAGGAACAGATACAAAGAACCTGACTTTGAATTTGATGCAATTATTGAGAGTGAAGGTGTACTTGATGTTATGCAAGATGGTTATGGTTTTTTAAGATCATCTGATTATCATTATTTATCATCTCCGGACGATATCTATGTTTCTCAATCTCAAATTAGATTATTTGGATTAAAAAAGGGGGATACGGTTTTAGGAAATGTAAGACCACCAAAAGAAGGTGAGAAATATTTCCCTCTAATTCAGGTAAACAAAATTAACGGACTTGACCCTAAAATAGTTAGAGATAGAGTTTCATTTGAACATCTTACTCCTTTATTTCCAGAAGAAAAATTTAATCTTGCAGATAAGAACAATACAATCTCTACTAGAGTAATCGATTTATTTTCTCCTATCGGAAAAGGTCAAAGAGGTATGATTGTATCTCAACCTAAAACCGGTAAAACCATGTTGTTAAAGGATGTCGCAAATGCTATTGCAGCTAATCATCCTGAGGTTTACCAATTAATATTATTAATTGATGAGAGACCTGAAGAGGTTACTGATATGCAAAGAAATGTAAAGGGTGAAGTTATTGCTTCTACATTTGATAAGGAAGCTAATGAACATGTAAGAATTGCTAATATAGTATTAGAAAAAGCAAAAAGATTAGTAGAATGTGGATATGATGTAGTTATATTACTTGATTCAATTACAAGACTTGCTAGAGCATATAATACTGTACAACCTGCATCAGGTAAAATTCTTAGTGGTGGTGTAGATGCAAACGCTTTACATAAACCTAAAAGATTCTTTGGAGCTGCAAGAAATATTGAAAATGGTGGCTCATTATCAATTATAGCTACAGCTTTAACCGAAACTGGATCTAAAATGGATGAAGTTATTTTTGAAGAATTTAAAGGAACCGGAAATATGGAACTTCAATTAGACAGAAATATAGCGAATAGAAGAATATTTCCTGCTATTGATCTTACATCATCAAGTACAAGAAGAGATGACTTATTATTAGATGAAAAAACAGTACAAAGGATGTGGGTAATGAGAAAATATTTAGCTGATATGAATCCTGTAGAAGCAATGGAGTTTATCAATGATAGATTTAAACAAACTCTCAATAATGAAGAGTTCTTGATTTCAATGAACGGCTAGTTATCTGATAAATTTTAGTTCTGTGCTGAGACTTTTCCTAATTCTTTTCTTTTCGGTAATTTTTAGTTTAAATGCTCAAAAAACCGAAAAGATTATTTTCAAAAGTGCAAATCCTTTTGCATTAAGTGATATAATTTCTGATTTAGAGAGTCAAAAAAAACAGGAAGTTTTTGGCAAGTTAACCTTCCCTGTCGATTCACTTGATCAAGACAAAAAATACCCTTTAATCATCGGAGTAGCTGGAAGTTTAGGTTGGAGAAAACATCATCACGAATACATGCAGATGTATCAGAAAAGTGGTTTTGCTACATTTGAACTTAATAGTTTTAAAAGCAGAAATATAACTTCAACTGTAGGCTCACAAATAGAAGTAACTACTGCTGCCATTATATTAGATGCATATAAAGCTTTTGCTGTATTAGCAAAACACCCAAATATTGATAAAAATAGAGTTTCCATTACAGGATGGAGTTTAGGGGGGGCCGTTGCACTATTTTCTGCTTGGAAGCCTCTTAAGGAAGCAATAACAAATGAT
>VMCO01000158.1 GCA_008081325.1 Flavobacteriaceae bacterium | reverse complement strand
AAAGATGAGGTCTATGATAAATGTAAAGAATTAGTAACTGATGTCGGGCTTAGTGAAAATTATTTAGAGCGTTACCCCCACGAACTTTCTGGCGGACAAAGACAAAGGGTATGTATAGCGAGAGCAATCAGCGTAAACCCACAGGTTTTAATATGTGATGAGTCTGTTTCTGCACTTGATGTGTCAATTCAAGCTACTGTACTTAACCTATTAAATCAATTAAAGCAAAAATATAGTTTCACTTATATTTTTATTTCACATGATCTTTCGGTTGTAAAATATATGTCGGATAAAATTTTAGTACTTTATGGTGGAAAAGTTGTTGAATACGAGGATGCAGATTTGTTGTTCAATGAACCAAAAAACGATTATACCAAAAAACTAATAAAAGCATCATTATAAGTATGGATAAAATTTGGGTTTCAAAAAATTATGAGTCATCAAATTTATTTGAATTTGAATCTTTTATTTCTAAAAAGTATAATTTGAATTTTTCAAATTATGGTGAACTTCACCAATGGTCAATAACAAATCTTGAAAATTTTTGGGAGTCAATAGCCGAGTTTTATAAAATAGAATTCGATCAGAAATACGACTTTGTTTTAAAAAAAAATATTCCTTTTTATAAAACTGAATGGTTTAAGAATGCTGAATTAAGTTATTCAAATCACATTTTGCGTCATGCAAAAAAAGGAGAAACTGCGATTATATATAAAAATGAATCTGATACTATTATTGAGATTTCATGGAATAGTTTATTAGAAAAAGTAAAAAAAATACGTGAGAGTCTTGTTGGTTTTGGTATAAGTAAGGGTGATGTTGTAGCTGGATATTTACTTAATCATCCTGACACGATAGCGTCCTTTATCGCTGTAAATTCTTTGGGAGCAATCTGGTCTTGCTGTTCCCCTGATTTTGGGGTTGAAAGTATTGTGAACAGATTTAATCAGCTAGACCCTAAAGTTTTATTAGCTCATAAAAGCTATTTATATAATGGCAAATTATATGAACAAAAAGATAAAATTAATGACCTTGAAAAAAAATTACCTTCGGTAAAAAACACCATTTTATTTGATTCAAGCTTTAATTCATGGAATTTTCAATCTAACTATTGGATTGATTTTGAATTAAAGTCTGTAAAATTCAATGATCCTATTTGGGTTCTGTTTTCATCAGGAACTACTGGAAAGCCTAAAGCAATTACACATGGAACTGGGGGGATATTATTAGAGCAATACAAATCTCATTCATTACATCAAAATATTATTAAGGGTGATAGATTTTTTTGGAATACAACAACCGGATGGATGATGTGGAATTATGCAATAGGATCGTTTCTGTGTGGGGCTACGCTGTGTCTTTACGACGGTGCTGCTAATTATCCTGATATAGGAGCACAATGGAGGTTTGCAAAAGATGCTAAGATAAATCATTTTGGAAATGGATCTCCCCTATTTATAGCCAGCATGAAGCAAAATATAAAAGATGTAAATGATAGTGATTTGAATTGTATAAAAACAATTGGCGCAACCGGATCACCACTGTCAATTGAAGCCTTTAAATGGTTACAAAAAAAACTACCAGACACTCAAATTGTTTCATTAAGTGGTGGTACTGATGTGTGTTCAGCATTTATCGGAGGATGTACAAAATTACCAGTTTTCGCAGGATTCTTACAGTGTAAAATGCTCGGTGCCTCAATTGAAGCGTGGAATGATAAAGGAAAAAAGATTGTTGGTGAAACAGGTGAATTAGTAATTACAGAACCATTGCCATCAATGCCTTTGTTTTTTTGGGGTGATATAAATTTTGAAAAATATCACGACTCATATTTTGAGAAGAATAAGGGAGTTTGGACTCATGGTGATTGGATATTAATTGATGATCAACGCGGAATTTTAATGCAAGGGCGTTCAGATGCAACATTAAATAGAAACGGAATTAGAATTGGAACATCTGAAATTTACTCTGTATTGGATAGTATTTCTGAAATCAAAGATTCCTTGATCATTGATTTAAATTTTGGTAGTAACAGCAAACTTATATTGTTTATAGAAACTAAATTGAAGTTGGATGCTGAATTTAAAAATAAAATCAACAGCAAAATTAGAAAGGAATGTTCTCCCAGACATACGCCAAATCTAATTTTTTCAATCTCACAAATTCCCTATACAATCAGTGGTAAAAAAATGGAAATTCCCATAAAAAAGATTTTATTAGGAAAAAGTGTTGATGATGTTATTTCTAAGGGTGCTATGAAAAATCCTGAATGTATAGAGGATTATTTAAAAGTTAGAAATCAATATCTAGAATCTCTTGATCAGTAGTTTTACCTGACCCTATAGAATCAATTATAAATTTATTGCAATCTAATTCTATACTTAATCTCTTAGGTTTCTCAAAGGAATCTTTAGAAATCATTAAAGTAGAATCTTGATATACACTTTTCATATAAACTCCCCAAATCGGCAATGCCATTGAGGCTCCTTGACCATAAGCTATATCTTCAAAATGGATTGCTCTATCTTCTGCGCCAACCCAAACGCCTGTCACCAAATTTGGAACCATACCAATAAACCAACCATCACTTTGATTTTGAGTTGTCCCAGTCTTTCCTGCTATTGGATTGGTAAACTCATAAGGATATCCCGTTACTACATTCTGATAAGCTCTGTTAAATTCGTCAGCGCCAGTTGTTCTGAGTCTTGTTCCTGATCCAGCCTTTGTAACGCCTTCAAGTAAATTAACCGTAACGTAGGCAGCCTCTTCACTCAAAACATCTCTGGTTATTGGCTTATTTTCATACAAGGTGGTTCCATTTTTATCTTCAATTTTTTCAATGAATACAGGCTGAGTGTAAACACCCTTGTTAGCAAATGTTGAATAGGCTGCAACCATTTCATAAACACTAAGATCTGGAGTACCAAGAGCAATAGATGGAACGGGAAGTATTCTTTGTTCTATACCTAAATCTTTTGCTAATTTAACAACAGTTCGTGGTCCAATTCTATCCATCAACCTAGCGGTAACAGTATTCACAGAGTTTGCTAAAGCATTTTTTAAAGTTCTAGTTCTTCCATATTTGTCTCCAGAATTTTTTGGACACCACTGTTCAACATTTCCAAATTTATTCTTTTCTATACAAAATTGACTGTCTGGAAATGTATCACAAGGAGATAATTTTAACTGATCAATAGCTGCTGCATATACAAATGGTTTAAAAGTTGAACCTATTTGACGTTTGCCTTTTTTAACCATATCATACTGGAAATGTCTATAATTCATACCACCTACCCATGCCTTAATATAGCCATTAGTTGGATCCATAGACATCATTCCTGGTCTAAAAAAAGACTTATAGTATTTCATAGAATCCAATGGGGTCATTATGGTATCTATCTCACCTCCCCATGAGAATACTGTCATTTCTTTAGGAACAAAAAATGATTCTTCAATTTCTTCATTATCTTTTTTTAAATCATATTTCATTTTTCTCCATCTCTCAGACCTTCTCATTGAAACTAATAAAAGTGTATCAACTGCTCCGCTGGTTAATTCACGAAACGGAGCGATTGAATCATCTAATGTTTCGTTCTGCTCAAAAAATTCTTTCTGAAGCCTTGGCATGTGTATTGTCACGGCGTTTTCAGCCATTTCTTGCATTGAATAATTTATGGTTGTATAAATTTTTAAGCCATCAGTATTAAGATTATACTTAGATCCATCAGGCTTTCTGTTGTTTTCATCATTAATCCATGTTTTCATGTGAGCTCTCAAAAACTCTCTAAAATATGTAGCAAGTCCTTCTCTATGAGATTCTGGTGTATAATTTAGATTTAGAGGTTGTAATTGAATTGAATCAACAATAACCTCTTCCAAATAATTATATTTCTTCATTTGACTCAAAACAACATTTCTTCTGTTTTTAACTCCAACTGGATTTCTGTGAGGTCTTGGATTATACAATGAAGAGTTTTTTAACATACCGACTAAAATTGCAGATTCGTTTATATCCAAATCTATTGGTTCTTTGCCAAAATAGATTCTTGCGGCACTTCTAATTCCGTCAGCATTATTGTTAAAATCATAAATATTCAAATACTGAGTAATAATTTCGTTCTTAGTATAATGCCTTTCTAATCTAACAGCAATAATATATTCCTTTATTTTTTGAGATATTCTTTCGATAATATCTCTAGACCCTTCCCCTGTAAATAATTGTTTAGCTAATTGTTGGGTAATTGTGCTCCCTCCACCATCTTGACCGAACTTTAATGCTGCTCCAAATGTTCGCTTAAAATCAATTCCAGAATGAGAATAGAATCTTATATCTTCAGTGGCAATTAAAGCATCTACTAGGTGAGATGGAAGTTCATCAAAAGTAACTGGTGTTCTGTTATCGTTAAAGTAATATTTCCCAAGTGTTTTACCGTCAGAACTAATTACTTCACTAGCTAAATTGGTTTTTGGATTTTCTAAAACTTCTAGGTCAGGCATATCTCCAAATCCTCCAATTGATGCATAGTAAAAGACAAAAGCAATAAGAGAAATAGGTGTTAAAAAAAACAACCACAATAAAAAAGAATATAATTTATATTTTTGTTCCACCCTTATTTGGCTTTTTCAATTTTAAATCCAACATCAACAACACCCTCTAATAATTCCAGTCCACCAACTTTATTTATAACTCTCATAGCATGTTCAATCGATACAAAATATTGTTTATTATTATCTAAACTAATATTTTCTTTATGTAATAATGAATTCTCTACAATGTTAATTCTTTTTTTTCCTAAAAACTTACCATAGCTGTCGGCTAATTTATATTCTAAAGTATCTGCAGAAATAATATTTAAAGAATCTCTCAATGTAACAATCAGAAAAATATTATTAAACATATAGTCTTCATTTATTCTAAGGTTAACATAAGATGTAAACGAGCTCTTTTCATTTAAATTTAATTCAAAATTATACGTTTGTAAAGAATCCTTATGCCATGACCCATCGATTGAATTATAATCAATATAATAGATGTTTGAATCACAGGAAACTAAAAAAATCGAAACAATTATGATTAATTTTCTATACATTTTTTTTTCTTTTTTTTCTGTCAAACCTAGTTATGCTATCCTCTAATAATTTGCTTTTTTCTTCTGAGTTGATAATTGTATAATCTTCTAAAGCAGATACTTCTTTGTCAGATTTATTAATCGCAATCATTTTATTTAATGCTTTTAAATCGAACTCAAACCATTCCATGAAATTATCTTTATAAGCATACCAAACTCTTTTTTTAAAAATGTCAGTTTTTTGAAGTACTGCAATCCCTTTTTTTGTTTTTATTTTAAAATCTTTTTTTGGAAAATCTTTAAGTGCATCCAAATAGGTGTCTAATTCATAATTTAAACAACATTTTAGTTTACCACATTGTCCTGCGAGCTTTTGAGGATTAATTGACAATTTTTGATATCTAGCAGAAGATGTATTTACTTTTCTAAGGTCATTTAACCAAGTAGAACAACAAAGCTCTCTACCACAAGAACCAATTCCTCCAAGTCTTGAAGCTTCCTCTCTAAGTCCAACTTGCTTCATTTCTATTCTGGTTTTGAATTCTCTAGCATATCTTTTAATCAACTCTCTAAAATCAACTCTTCCTTCAGCTGTGTAATAGAATATAACCTTTGATCCATCAGCCTGAAATTCGACATCAGATATTTTCATTTTTAATCCCAATTCAATAGCAATTTGTCTAGCTTTTACCTGAACTTCAGATTCTTTTTTAATTAAATCTTGCCATTTGTTTATCTCTTTCTCATTTGGATATCTCAGCAATGAAAGAAGTTCATCTTCAATACTAATCCCTTTCTTTTTCATTTGATTCTTAACAAGTTCACCCGTCAAAGTAATTTCTCCGATATCATATCCTCTTTCAGCCTCGGTTATTATAGGGTTACCTTTTGAAGCTTCCAAATCATTATTTCTAAAATAGTCCTTTCTACCATTCTTAAATCTGACCTCAACAATTTTAAAAGGATCTGACGAAGAAGAAGAAATATCAGCAAGCCAATCAAAAACGGTGAAAGTTCCACAAGTTCCACTTGCACAATTTCCGTTATTATTACACCCTCTTGGGAGTCCGTTAGTGTCTTTATTGCAACTATTGCAGCCCATTAATTTTCAAAAGTTGTTATGTTAGTAGTTCTTCCTTTTTTAAAAATATCATTACTATTCTTCTGTCCTTTTCTTAATTCTTTTTGAACTTCGAAAGGCATTTCGCTAATTTCTAAGCATGAGTGTGAACAACAGTTTTTCATTTTTGATTTACATTCATCGCATTGAATGAACAACAAATGACAAGCATCATTTGCACAATTGGTGTGTATGTCAAAAGGCTTTCCACATTGATGGCATTTTGCAATAACTTCATCACTTACTTTTTCAACACGTCTATTGTCAAAAACAAAATTTTTACCAATAAAATTGTTTTCCAATTTCTTGTTTTCTACCTGTCTAGCATATTCAATAATTCCTCCTTCTAATTGAAATACATTTTTAAATCCTTTATGCTTAAAGTAAGCACTAGCCTTTTCACATCTAATTCCCCCAGTACAATACATTAAAAGATTTTTGTCTTCTTTATGGTCTTTAAGTTTGTCTTCGATTACATCCAGAGAATCCCTAAAGGTGTCTACATCAGGGCAAACAGCATTTTTAAAATGTCCTATCTCACTTTCATAATGGTTTCTCATATCTAGAACAATTGTATTTTTCTCCTTCATCAAATTATTAAACTCCTCCGCATCTACATGAACACCTTTTTTAGTAACATCGAAGGTTGAGTCGTTTAGGCCGTCCGCAACAATTTTGTCCCTAACTTTAATTTTTAATTTTAAAAAAGATTTGGCTTCATGTTTTAAAGCAATATTCAATCTAACATTTTTGAGAAAAGAAATGGATTTTAAATGGTCTGAAAATATTTGTAAATTATCTTCAGGAAGTGATAGTTGTGCGTTGATTCCTTCTTTGGCAATATAAATTCTACCCAATACATTTATGCTTTCCCAAAAAATAAATAAATCGTCTCTAAACTTTTTAGGGTCGTTAATCTTTGCATATTGATAAAATGAAAGGGTAATTCGTTTCTGATTAAGAGAGTCTAAAATCTTAGACCTCTCATCTGAACTTAGTTTGTTGTACAGTTGCATGCTATACTATTTTGATTTAGTAACAAAAGTAGATAAAAAAGATAAAAATCGTTCATAAGTATATTGTATTGTGTAAAAAGATATCCTAAATTAGTAATGAAAAATATTAGTTATGGCCAACGATAAAGCAGACAAATTAAAAGCATTAAAATTAACCCTTGACAAATTAGATAAAACTTACGGAAAAGGGACAGTAATGAAGATGGGAGATTCACCAAACGAAAATGTGGAAGCAATTTCATCGGGATCTCTAGGATTAGATATTGCACTTGGAGTTGGCGGTTATCCAAAAGGAAGAGTGGTAGAAATATACGGTCCTGAGTCATCAGGTAAAACAACTTTAACATTACACGCTATAGCAGAATGTCAAAAAAAAGGAGGAATAGCGGCGTTTATAGATGCTGAACATGCTTTTAACAGATTTTATGCAGAAAATTTGGGAGTTGATATTGAAAATCTGATTATATCTCAACCAGATCATGGTGAACAAGCTCTTGAAATTGCTGATAATTTAATAAGATCTGGAGCTATTGATATGGTTATTATTGATTCTGTTGCCGCACTAACTCCTAAAAGTGAGATTGAAGGAGAAATGGGTGACTCGAAGATGGGTCTACACGCAAGGCTTATGTCTCAAGCATTGAGAAAACTTACAAGCTCAATAAGTAAAACGAATTGCACGGTAATATTTATTAATCAGTTAAGGGAAAAAATAGGAATAATGTTTGGCAACCCTGAAACTACAACCGGTGGTAATGCATTAAAGTTCTATGCTTCAATTAGATTAGATATTAGAAGATCAACTCAGATTAAAAATAGTGATGGAGTTGTGATGGGTAACAAAACCAGAGTAAAAATTGTTAAAAATAAAGTTGCTCCACCTTTTAAATTAGCTGAGTTTGATATTATGTATGGAGAAGGAATTTCAAAAGTTGGTGAAATAATTGATCTAGCTGTTGAAGCTGAAATAATTAATAAGAGTGGATCTTGGTTTAGCTATGATGGAACAAAACTGGGTCAAGGTAGAGATGCGGTAAAAAACCTACTCAAAGATAATCCAGATTTAATGGAAACACTTGAGGCTAAGCTAAAAGAAATTATTTAAGAATTTCTAAGATCTTCAAGCATTAGCGCTCTTACTTGTTCACTTAACTTTACTCTATCCTCTTTTACCATCCCCTTGGTCTCTATTGGGTCGTGTATCTTAACTCTCAACTTCCCTGGAGAACCTTTCGAACCACCAAGTAGTCCTCCAAAACTCCATGGAAACCGCTTTTTGTTATCTAAAAATGTCATTGGAACAATTGGAATTTGATGTTCGATCGCCATGGTAAAAGCTCCGTGTTTGAAAGGAGCTAACTCCACTTCTAAATCAGGAACTGTTCCCTCTGGAAATATACCGATACTAATTCCTGCATTTAGTTTTTCTTTCGTTTGTTTAAAAACCTGTTTCTTACTTTCATTGCTAGATCTATCTACCAAAATCATTGTTCTTTTATAGATGTATCCGTATATCGGAATTTTTTCTAGTTCTCTTTTACCTATGAAAACTAGGGGATTTTTTCTGATTGTTGAAACCATTAACATCACATCAATCATAGATATATGATTGGCAACGAATATATAGGGGGTATTTGGTTTGGTATTTAATTTTTTATTTTTTGAAGGTATCATACCCATGAAGAGTAAAATTAAATCAGACCATAAAACTCCCATCACATAAAACTTCTGATACCAATTTTTGTTTAATAGGATAAATAAAAAAGCTGGGAAAATAATTATAATGGTAAATACAAATACTAACAAGTAAAACCATATATTGTAGAATGTCCAAAAAATGTATTTAGCCGCTTTCACAAGTTTCAAAACTAATTAATTTATTTTAATAAAAACTTTAACTTTGTTTTATGGGTAAAAAATTAAAAAGAGTTTTAACCGGAGTTCAAAGTACTGGTGTCCCTCACTTGGGAAATATTCTAGGAGCTATAATTCCAGCAATT
>VMCO01000087.1 GCA_008081325.1 Flavobacteriaceae bacterium | reverse complement strand
TGCTAATTTTTTTTGAAGGATTCTTTGATGCGGTTCTTTAACATGTTCTGATATCATTTTCTCGATTTCATCTTTATTTAGAAAAGTAAATCTCTTAATATAATTTTTTGCGTCTTCGTCTGACCTGTTTAACCAATATTGATACAATTTATACGCAGATGTTTTTTTAGAATCTAGCCAAATGTTCCCTCCTTCCGACTTACCAAACTTTGACCCATCGGATTTGGTCATTAGTGGACATGTGAGAGCATAACCTTTACCGTTATCAATTCTTCTAATCAATTCCATACCAGTTGTAATGTTTCCCCATTGGTCACTACCACCCATTTGAATTGAACAGTTGTTATTTCTATTTAGAAACAAGAAATCAAATCCTTGAACGAGTTGGTAAGTAAATTCTGTGAAACTCATTCCAGATCCCGATTCTGAATCAATCCTGTTTTTTACTGAATCCTTTGATTTCATATAATTAACAGTTATATGCTTTCCAATATCTCTAATAAAATCAAGAAATGAAAAATCCTTCATCCAGTCATAGTTATTTTTTATAAGAGCATGATTAGTCAATTTTTCATCAAATGATAAAAATTGAGAGAGCTGTTTTTTAATACCTTTTTCATTATTTCTTAGAGTATCCTCGTCTAAAAGATTTCTTTCAGATGACTTTCCTGAAGGATCACCAATCATTCCCGTAGCTCCACCAACAAGTGCAATAGGTTGGTGACCACTTTTTTGTAAATGAGCTAATAATATTATCGGAACTAAGCTCCCGATATGCAATGAATCTGATGTTGGATCAAATCCGATATAAGCTGTTCTCTGATTCTCATTTAAAAATTCTTGAATTCCTGGTGTAAAATCATGAATTAAGCCTCGCCATTTTAGTTCTTCAATGAAATCTGCCATTTTAACTTTATTATTCTTATTGAAAGATAATCTAATTTTCTAAAATATTAGAATTTAAGTCCCCGCTTAAACTAGGTTTTGATAATTTATTATTTTTTGGGGTCTCAAGATTAATTTCTTGACTTCTTTTAGCTCTATCTTTCTTATAATTTTCAATACTGTCTATTACTATCTCTCTATTCGTCTCAAGTTTATTTAAAACCTCTTCATATATTTTTAAATATCTTTCTAAATCTTTTGAATAATATTCGTTGCTAACAACAAATTGAAGACTGTCAATATTATATTTTTTAAGAATATATTTTTTAGGTTTTACACCATTATTTTCTAAAATTCTCTTATTAATTCCCTTAGAAACACTGATCAATGACATATCGTAAAGAATATCGATCATTTTTTCTTCAGAAATTAAATTGTCAGGAACTGAAGTTTCATCATCGGTAAATCCACATGAGTTAAAAATTAAAAAAATAAGAATTAGTTTTTTCATCTTTCAAACATGATTTTCATTCCTATCCCTGATTCAATGATTTTTCCATGAGAAAATACAAGGTTACCATTAACAATCGTATGTAATATTCTAGATTTAAAAGTTTTATTCTCAAAAGGAGACCAATTACATTTATATAATAAATTGTCTTTTGATACTTTCCAAGGACTATTTAAATTAAAAATTACCAAATCAGCATAAAAACCCTCAAGGATGTATCCTCTTTTTTCAACATCGAATAAAATTGCTGGATTATGACACATTTTTTGAACAATTTTTTCTAATGAAATTTTTTCTTCATGAAATGCATCAAGCATTGAAATTAATGAGTGTTGAACCAGTGGACCGCCTGATGGACATGAAGTGTATGGGTTTTGTTTTTCCTCAATTGTGTGCGGAGCATGATCAGTAGCAATAACATCAATCAAGTCATTATTTAAAGCTTCCCAAAGTTTTTCCCTGTCATTTGAGGTTTTAACAGCTGGATTCCATTTAATTCGTGCACCAAATTTATCATAATCCTCATCACAAAAAGTTAAATGGTGTACACAAACCTCAGAGGTGATTTTTTTATCCTTAAGCTGCATCTTATTTGAAAATAACTCTAATTCCTTTGCTGTTGAAAGATGAAAAACATGTAATCTTGCCCCTGTTTTTTTAGCAAGATTAACAGCCATACTAGAGGAGATAAAACAAGCATCTTCACTTCTTATTTTTGGATGATAATTTATAGGAATATCATCTCCAAATGTTTCCACATGCAATTTGAGATTATTTTTTACTGTTTTCTCATCCTCACAATGAACTGCAATTGGAATATCTACATTTGAAAATATTTTTTCTAAAGAATTAAGATCGTCAACAAGCATATTTCCAGTGGATGATCCTAAAAATAATTTGATAGCTGGAACCTCCTTCAAATTATTTTTTAAAATTTCATCCAAATTTGAATTTGTCCCACCAAACATAAAAGAGTAATTAGCAATAGAGTTTTTACTAGCGATATTGAATTTATTGTTAAGTTCCTTTATTGTTGTGGTATTTGGTTTGGTGTTTGGCATTTCGAAATATGAGGTGATTCCACCAGCAACAGCAGCTCTAGACTCTGAATGTATGTTTCCTTTATGAGTTAGTCCTGGTTCTCTAAAATGCACTTGATCATCAATTATGCCTGGTATCACAAAATTTCCTTCAGCATCAATAATCTTTGTATTTGGAAAATTAGGACTAATTGATTTGGAAATTTTAGAAATAAATGAATCCTCAATTAATATATCTGATTCAAATATTTTTCCTTCGTTGATAATATTTGCATTTTTAATAATTGTTCTCTTCATTTTTTAGCTAAAAAAACTTTTTAATTTCATTGAGATTACCCCAAAAACAGCCTCACCTATTATAGAGCCATTCAACTTTGATTTGCCAAATTTTCGATCTGTGAAAATTATTGGTATTTCGGTTAAAACTGATTTCTTCAAAAATAGTTTAAATTTCATTTCAATTTGAAAAGCATATCCGTTAAACTTTATTTCAGATAAGTTTAAATTTTGAAGTGATTTTACAGAATAACAAACGAATCCAGATGTTGGATCCATGATTCTCATCCCTGTTATTAATCTAACATATAATGAAGCAAAATATGAAAGAATAATTCTTTGAAGAGGCCAATTAACAACGTTTATTCCTTTAATGTATCTTGAGCCTATACAAACATCATTTTTTTCATCAACGCAAGAGTTATAAAGCCTCAGAATATCAGAGGGATTATGTGAGAAATCTGCATCCATAGAAATTATATATTCAAAATTTTTATTAATTGCCCAGCTAAATCCTTTCAAGTAGGCTGTGCCAAGACCCATTTTTGAATCTCGAGTTATTAAGTGTAGCTTATTCTGGTAATTTGGGATTACTTCTTTAACTTTACTGGAAGTACCGTCTGGTGAATTATCATCAACTACTAAAACATTAATGTCTTGATGAATAGTGAATATTGATTCAATAATTTTGACAATATTTTCACCTTCATTGTAAGTTGGAATTATTACTAAAACTTCATTCATCAAGCTCTTTTTTGTAAAAGTATTATTTTTTAGTTTAAAAGATAATTTAATTAACAATTATGATAAGAGATATAATATCAAATGACTCCTTAACATTAATTTTATTTGCTTCGTTTTTACTTATCATTATTTTAAAAAAATTTGACCCCAATATATTTAATCAAATTATAAGTTTTTCAAAGAAGGATTCAAGAAATAGTATGTCAAATAATTTTATTGGAATTAAGTTTTATGAAATTATTTATAATATGTTGTTTATCTCTAATCTATCAGTATTGTTTACATTTTTAAGTAATAAAAATTTTGATATAATTATTTACATAAAATATATTAAATATCTAATTGTTTTTTTTACAATTAAAATTCTACTGGAAATAATTATTGGAGGTTTATTTTCAATAAATAAAATAATCAAAAACTATATTTGGCTAAAATTAATTTTCAATAATTCCTTAGGACTAATACTGTTATTATTTAATTTTTTGATTGCTTATTCAACCTTTGACAATGATAATTTAATATCAATTTTAATATCATTATCTCTATTTTACTTTTTATATGGCTATTTATCAATCTTTTTTTCCATGAAAAAAGTGGTGTACAAAAATTGGTTCTATTTTATTTTGTATCTTTGCACACTTGAAATTATTCCATATTACTATTTGATTAGTATTATTTTATAAATAGAGTGACACAAATGAAAGTTAAAACAATACTTGTTTCTCAACCTCGTCCAAAACTAGAGAATTCTCCTTTTTTAGATTTACAAAAAAGAAGAAAGTTAAAAATTGACTTTATCCCATTCATTCACGTTAAAGGAGCAACCGTAAAAGAGATAAGACTTCAAAAAATAGACTTAACCAAGTTTTCAGCAATAATTTTAACCAGTAGATATGCTGTTGATCATTATTTCAGAATTTGTGCAAAAATGCGATTCAAAGTTCCTGATTCAATGAAATACTTTTGTCAATCTGAGGTTGTTGCTCTTTATCTTCAAAATCATGTGGTTTACAGAAAAAGAAAGATTTATGTTGGAACAAGAACTTTCAAAGATCTTTGTCCTTTAATTGCAAAACATAAAAACGAAACATTTCTATTACCTACGACTAATAAATTAAAACCTGAAGTTCCAAAACTTCTTGATGAATTAGAAATAAAATGGAGACAATCTGTTTTTTACAAAACAGTCATTAGCGACTTATCTCATCTAGCAGATGTAACTTATGACATACTCGTTTTTTATAGTCCATCAGGAATTGAATCATTATTTCATAATTTTCCTGATTTCAAACAAAACAATACACGAATAGCAGTTTTTGGAGCTATAACAAAAAAAGCAGTTGAAGAAAAAGGGTTAAATGTAGATATATATGCACCTTCGCCAAAATTCCCATCCATGTCTATGGCTTTAGACAACTACATAGTAAAAGCTAATAAAAAGAAATAATTTTATCTAGTGTTAGGAGCTCCAGATAAAATTTCATCATCAGCCTCATCTGAAAACTTTTCAAAATTATTAATGAATGCCGATGATAACATGTAAGCCTTCTTATAATATTTATCATCATTATTCCATGTTTGTCTAGGACTCAATACACTTGTTGGAACATTAGGACAAACCCTTGGCTGCATTAAATTGAAAACGGAGTGTATATGATAATTACCACTATTTAATTCATCAAGTTCACCTGACATAGCAGCATTAATCATCGCCCTGGTATATTTTAAATCCATTCTCTTACCAACACCATATGGCCCTCCTGTCCAGCCTGTATTTACTAACCAAACATCAACTCCAGAATCATTCATTTTTTTTATTAACATCTTAGCATAAACGGTAGGATGAAGAGGCATAAAAGGTGCCCCAAAACACGCTGAAAAAGATGGAACTGGTTCATCAACACCAGCCTCAGTTCCAGCTAATTTTGATGTATATCCAGAAATAAAGTGATAAGCTGATTGACTAGGTGTTAGTTTTGATATCGGTGGTAAAACTCCAAAAGCATCAGCTGTGAGAAAGAAAATATTTTTTGGATTATTTCCAATTGATGGTTGTTTGATGTTATTAATAAAGTTTATTGGATAACTTACTCTAGAGTTTTGGGTTATCGTTTTGTCAGTAAAGTCTACTTTTCCATCACTATCAACAATCACATTTTCTAGTAATGCACCCTTTTTAATAGCACCAAAAATTTCTGGCTCTTTATCTTGAGAAAGATTTAAAACTTTAGCATAACAACCCCCCTCAAAATTAAAAATATTATCATCACTGTCCCAACCATGCTCATCATCTCCAATTAATTTTCTTGATGAATCAGTTGATAAAGTGGTTTTTCCAGTTCCTGAAAGCCCAAAGAAAATTGAAGTATCATTATTTTCACCTGAATTAGCACTGCAATGCATTGGAAGAACATTTTTTTGAACAGGTAAAGTAAAATTTAACACTGAAAAAATTCCTTTTTTTATCTCACCAGTATATCCAGTTCCTCCAATTATTATATTTTTTTTTGTAAAATTAATTATTGCGAAATTCTTACTGTCTATTCCATCCTCTTTTGGGTTTGCTTGAAAGTTTGGAGCTGAGATAACTGTCCATTCTATTTTAAATTTTTCATCATCATTAGGTCTTAAAAACATGTTGTGAGAAAAAATATCACTCCAAGGATATTCACATATTGTTCTAAGATTTAATCTGTTTTTTTGTGATGCACATGCGTAACAGTCACGAACAAATAGTTCTTTTTGTGAAAGATGATTAATTATTTTTTGATATAAATTATCATAAACACTTGACTGGACAGGTCTATTTATTTCTCCCCACCAAACTTTATCTTTTGTAATATCATCCGAAACAATGTAGCGATCTTTGGGTGATCTTCCTGTAAATTTACCGGTGTTAATTGCTAAAACATTATTGTCAGTAAGGGTTCCTTGTTTATTTTCAAGACAAATGGTATAAAGCTTATCGACAGGAAGATTATAATTGATTTTAGCATCTATAATTCCGTAAGCCTCTAATGAAACTTCGTGTTTATCTAAATCGTTTGAGTTTCGATTCATGTCTTTGATTTTTTCATAGAATGAAAGATTAAAATTAATCTAAATTATTTAATTAATAGTAATATTAATTTACTAATATTATATTTTAAATTTGATTAAATGAGAAGTATTCTAATTGTTGGTGCTGGTAAATCGTCTCCGTATTTGATCAAATATTTATTAGGAAAATCTCAAGAGCAAAATCTTCATTTGAATATAACCGATGTTAAAATTGATCATTTATTAGAATATAAAAAATATAATAATTGTACGGTTTCAACTATAAATATTTTAAATGACTCCGAAAGAGAAGAATTTATATTAAAAAATGATATTGTTATTTCAATGTTGCCTGCAAGATTGCATATGATTCTTGCCACTTCTTGCTTAAAGCATAAAAGAAATTTAATCACTGCGTCTTATGTTAGTGATGAAATGAGAAGCATTGATGAAGATGTAAAAAATAAAAGCTTAATTTTTTTAAATGAAATGGGGCTCGATCCAGGAATTGATCACATGAGTGCAAAGAAAATTATTGACAAATTAAAAGATGATAATTGTACAATTCATTCATTTAAATCATATACAGGGGGTTTAATAGCCCCAGAAAGTGATAATAATTCATGGAATTATAAATTTACCTGGAATCCAAGAAATGTAGTTTTGGCAGGCCAAGGCTCTCCAGCAAAATACATTGAAAATAAAAAATATAAATATTTACCATATAACAGACTCTTTGAAAATACTGAAAGGATAAATATTGATAATTATGGGGAATTTGATGTATATCCGAACAGGGACTCTTTAAAGTACAGAAAAATTTACGATTTAGAAGATATCGAAACAATGATAAGAGGAACTATTAGAAAGGTAGGTTTTCCAAAATCATGGAATATGTTGGTGCGACTAGGATTAACCGATGACAGTTTTAAAATTTTGAATTGTAACGAAATGACGTATCGAGATTTTCTCAATTGTTTTCTACCTTATGATAAGTCTTTAACGATTGAAGAAAAAGTTAAAAGGCTATTAACAATTGAAGAAAAAGATTTTGAAATGGCTAAACTTAGTGAAATTAATCTTTTTAGTGATTCAAAGAAAGTTCCTTTTAAAAATGCTTCTCCAGCACATATTTTGGAACATATATTAAAGGAGGCTTGGCAACTACAGGCTAATGACAAAGATATGATTGTGATGTACCATGAATTTAAATATCGAAATAAATTAAAGAAGGAGAAAAAGATTATATCTACTATGGGTTGCATTGGCGAGAATAGTAAATATACAGCAATGGCTAAAACCGTTGGACTTCCCCTAGGTATTTCGTGTTTGATGATTTTGAATAATAAAATCAGTTCTCTGGGGGTACAAACTCCTGTGAACAAAGAAATTTATACTCCAGTGTTGGAGGAGCTTAAAATCTTTGGAATATCCTTCAATGAAATATATTTATAATGAAAAAAAATATTTTGAAACTGGATGGGATTGATAAAAAAATCCTAAAAATGTTAATGGAAAATTCAAGAAGACCAATTCTTGAAATAGCAAAGCATATAGGTATTTCTGGAGCGGCAATACATCAACGATTAAGAAAATTAGAAGCACAGGATTTAATTATTGGATCTAGTATAAAGGTTAATACCAAAATATTAGGTTACACAACTATGGCATTTATTGGAATTTTTTTGGATAAAGCAACAAACAATAAAACAGTAGTTAATCAGTTAAAAGAAATTCCTGAAATTTTAGAATGTCACTACACAACTGGAGATTGGAGTGTCCTAGCTAAGCTTATTTGTAAAGACAATGAAGATTTAATGAAAATATTGACAAAAAAAATCCAATCGATTAAAGGTGTTTCCAGAACCGAAACATATATTTCATTAGAACAACAAATAAATAGACAGATAAGCTTATAATTCTAATTAATTTTAATTAAATATCTTAGCTATCTGTTACTTAAAATCATGTCTTTTAGAATCATAAAAAAAATTTCATCTATTTTACTGTTAAGCTTAATCTGTATTAATATTCAAAGTTGTAAGAATGAGTCAATTGATCAAAATTACGCTGATAATGATAATGACGGATATTATGATTTAATAGATAATTGTCCTTTTGTCTCTAATCCAGATCAAAGTGATAGTAATGGGGATGGTATTGGGGATACATGCTCTGATATTGACGAGGACGGAGTAATTGATGCTGAAGATAATTGTCCGGCAAACTTTAATCCTAATCAGAATGACGATGATGGTGATGGTATTGGAGATAGTTGCGATCTTGTTGATTTCACCTCTTTACCATGTATTGATGGATTAGCTGGTAATTATCCTTGTAATGGTTACAGTTTATTAGGACATTTATCCATTGAAGATTTAAGTATAAACTTTGAGGAAAATACAAGGGTTAATGATTCGTGGGGTTGGAAAGACCCAATAACTGGTAAAGAATATGCAATAGTAGGTCTTTCATCTCATACGTCTTTTGTTGACATGAGTGATCCTGATAATTTATTACTAATAGGAATCCTACCTACTGCCTCGGTAAACAGCATCTGGAGGGATATAAAGGTATATAATAATCATGCGTACATCGTAAGTGAAGCATCTAATCACGGAATGCAAATATTTGATTTAACTAGACTAAGAAATACTGATAATATTCCAAATATTTTTAACGCGGATTCTCATTTTACTGATTTTGGAAGAGCACATAATATAGTTATTAATGAAGATACCGGTTATGCGTACCCGGTTGGAAATCAGGACCCAGGAAGAAATTTCACTAGAGATCCAGGGCATGAAGGAGGCTTATATGATGGAGGGCCTATATTTGTTAAT
>VMCO01000097.1 GCA_008081325.1 Flavobacteriaceae bacterium | reverse complement strand
GATTTTCTGTTAGATCAATATAATAAAGTAGCTGTAACAGCTGAGGTAACTAAATTATTAGTGCCAACTCCACCATTATACGGAACTTTTACAGACTACAATGATATCAATCAAAATGGAATTTTTGATGAAGGTGATGAGCAGATTGGTACTTCTTATACAGGTATTATTGACGGTCAGTCTCCTGATGTTGATTTCCTTTCTGGAGTTTTTCAATCTTTTTCTGATGCCCCTGGGGGATTTAGCGAAGAATTAAAAGAATTTACTTGGGCACTTGGGGCTGAATATGTTTATGATGATTCCTTTGCATTAAGAGCTGGTTATTTCAATGAAAGTGAAGAAAAAGGGGCAAGAAAATTTTTAGCTCTTGGAGCTGGTTTTAAATTTTCTGGGACCAGAGTAGATTTATCATATCTATTTTCTGCGTCAAAGGTTCCTAGTCCACTTGAAAACACACTCAGATTTTCTCTGACATTTGACTTTGGTTCCAACTCGTATCTAGAATACTAGTTTTTCATTGTAAAATATTTTATTTTGTCTTTTGCTTTGGACATTCTATGTCTTATTTTTGTGGATTCAATACTAACCTATGAAAAAGATCAGTAAGGATACATATTTATTGTGGTATGAGGATATGTTGTTTTGGAGAAAATTTGAGGATAAGCTAGCTGCTGTTTATATTCAGCAGAAAGTAAGAGGTTTCTTACACCTATATAACGGCCAAGAAGCTGTTCTTGCAGGTTCTCTTCATGCAATGGATTTATCCAAGGATAAGATGATTACTGCTTATAGAAATCATGTTCAACCTATCGGAATGGGAGTTGACCCTAAAAGAGTTATGGCTGAATTATATGGTAAAGCAACCGGTACTTCTCAAGGACTAGGTGGTTCAATGCATATCTTTTCCAAAGAACATCGATTTTACGGTGGACATGGAATTGTTGGAGGACAAATTCCCTTAGGCGCAGGTATAGCTTTTGGTGACAAATATCATGGAAGTGATGCTGCTACTTTGTGTTACTTTGGCGATGGAGCAGCAAGACAAGGTTCATTACACGAAACATTTAATTTAGCGATGTTATGGAAATTGCCTGTTGTATTTATTTGTGAAAATAATGGTTATGCGATGGGAACATCTGTTGAGAGAACATCAAATACTACAGATATTTGGAAATTAGGTTTAGGTTATGAAATGCCATGTGGACCTGTTGATGGAATGGATCCTGTAAAGGTTGCTAAAGCTGTAGATGAAGCTATTTCAAGAGCAAGAAGTGGAGAAGGGCCAACATTTTTAGAAATGAAAACTTACAGGTATAGAGGTCATTCAATGAGTGATGCTCAACACTACAGGACTAAAGATGAAGTTGCAGAGTATAAAAAAATAGATCCAATCACCAAGGTTAAGGAACTTTTACTTAAAAAGAAATACGCATCTCAAAAACAAATTGACGAAATTGATTCAAGGGTCAAGGAAAAGGTGAAAGAATGTGAGAAATTTGCTGAAGAATCTTCCTATCCAGATAAAAACGTTATGTATGATTCAGTTTACGAACAGGATAATTATCCATTTTTAAAACATAAAATTTAATTATGGCTGAGTTGATTAAAATGCCTCGCTTAAGCGATACTATGGAAGAAGGAACAGTTGCTACCTGGTTTAAAAAGGTAGGAGATGCTGTACAGGAGGGAGAAATTTTAGCTGAAATAGAGACAGATAAAGCTACTATGGAATTTGAATCATTCTATGAAGGAACCTTATTATATATTGGAATTCAAGAAAACGAAACTGCAAAAGTTGATGCCCCTCTTGCTATTATCGGTAATCCAGGTGAGGACATTGAGTCAATTTTAGGAGGTAGTTCTCAAGCAGCAGATATTGAGGAGAAAAATGAAATTTCTCAACCTGAGGAAACATTAACCGAACAAAGTCAAGATGTTGAGATGCCAAATAATGAAAATGTTCATGTAATTTCAATGCCTCGATTAAGTGACACAATGGAGGAAGGAACTGTAGCTTCCTGGTTTAAAAAAGTTGGTGACGAAGTTGAAGAGGGAGAAATTTTAGCTGAAATAGAGACAGATAAAGCTACTATGGAATTTGAGTCTTTCTATTCTGGAACACTTCTTCATGTTGGTTTAGCTGAAGGAGATTCTGCAAAAGTAGATTCGTTACTAGCTATAATAGGTCCAAAAGGTACGGATGTGAACCCTTATTTGAATGGCCCAAAAAAGGTTGAAGAAAAACCAAAAACTGAGGTTGTTAAACAAGATGTTGTCAAAACTAATCCTGACAAAGTAATAGATGAACCATCTAAAACTGTAACTAAAACAGATAGAATTTTTATATCGCCACTGGCTAAAAAATTAGCTGCGGAAAAAAATCTTGACATTTCCAAGATTCAAGGATCTGGTGACGGAGGAAGAATTATAAAAACTGATATTGAAAACTATAAAGAACCAGTTGCTGTTCAACCTACAACAAATGTAATTCCTGATTCAAATCTTGATCAAGACTACACAGAGGTTAATCATTCTCAAATGAGAAAGGTTATCGCTAAAAGATTATCGGAATCTAAATTTTCAGCACCACATTATTATTTGAATATTGAGCTTGATATGTCTGAAACCATTGCTTTTAGAAAACAGTGTAATTCAATTCCAGATACTAAAATTTCATTCAATGATATTATCATAAAGGCTTGTGCTGTAGCATTGAGAAACAACCCTAGCGTTAATTCTCAATGGTTTGATGATAAAATAAGATATAATAATTTTGTTAATATTGGAGTTGCAGTAGGAGTAGAAGATGGTTTGATTGTCCCAGTCTTAAAAAATACCGATAAAATGAGTGTTGCTGATATTAGTAATTCAGTAAAAGAGATGGCAGGGTTAGCAAGAGATAAAAAACTAACTCCTGAAATGATGCAGGGGAGTACTTTTACAATTTCAAATCTGGGTATGTTTGGTATTGAAAGTTTTACTTCAATAATTAATCCACCAAATTCAGTGATTCTTTCAGTTGGCGCAATAGTGCAGAAACCTGTGGTTAAAGACGGAGAAATCGTTGTTGGCAATACAATGAAATTAACTTTGGCATGTGATCATAGAGTTGTTGATGGATTAACTGGAGCTAAATTTTTACAAGCTTTAAAACCGCTTATTGAAAATCCGCTATCAATGCTAATTTAGCAATATCAAAATGTCTAAAAATATTATAATTACCGGTACTAGCTCAGGAATTGGTTTTGAATTAGTAAAAATCTTTTCAAAAAAAAACCACAGAGTTTTAGCACTTTCTAGGAATAATTCCAAATTAAGAGATTTAAATTTAGAGGGAGTTCATGCGGTTGATTTTAATTTAAATGATCATGATTATTTTGAGATAAATCAATTTATAAAAAGTGTAAAAAAAATTGATGTATTAATTAATAATGCCGGTTATTTAGTAAATAAACCATTTAGTCAAACTACTCTCGAAGATTTTAACTTAGTTTATTCTACAAATATTATTTCAGTAGCAATGCTGATTAAAAACACGATTGATTATATGAAAAAAGGATCTAATGTTTTGAACATTAGTTCTATTGGAGGAATCCAGGGTAGTGTAAAATTTTCTGGTCTTTCAGCGTACAGCTCAAGTAAAGGAGCATTGAATATATTAACCGAAATGTTGGCTGAGGAATATAAGGATCAAGGAATACACTTTAACTCCCTTGCACTAGGATCTGTCCAAACTAAGATGCTAGAAAAAGCTTTTCCTGGATTTGTCGCTTCTAGCTCTGCAGAAGATATGGCAAAATATATATATAATTTTTCTACTGAGGGATATAAGCTAATGAATGGTAAAGTTATCTCTGTTTCATCGACTACACCATAAATGCAACAAATATTTGACAAAATACCTGATTCTTCTGTTGAATATGTCGAGGGTCTTATTTTTTCCGAAAAAATTATTTTTAAATTAAAAAAATCAAGAAAAACTAAACACGGAGACTTTTCGGTTAAGAAGAATGGATCAATATATATTACTATAAATGATGATTTAAATCAGTATAGATTTTTAATAACTTTAATTCACGAATTGTCTCATTATTTTTCATATAAATGCTACGGATCTTATATTAAACCTCATGGTTTGGAGTGGAAAAATACTTTTAAAAAATTATTACTACCCATAATAAACAATGATGTTTTTCCAGATGATATACTAAAATTTCTTTCTAATTATGCAAAAAACCCAAAGGCATCTACTGACACAGATTCTAATTTAAGTTTCGCTTTAAATAATTATAATCCTATCAAGTCAAAATATGTTGAAGATCTAAATAGTGGGACAATTTTTATAGCTTCAAACAAAAGAAAATATAAATTGATAAAGAAATTAAGAAAGAGGTATGAGTGTATTGACATATTAAACAAAAAACTATATTTGTTTAGTCCAAATGCCAAAGTAAATAAGATAATCAATGAATGAAAAACATAAAATTAGGGTTGCCGTAAGCGGTTATTTTGATCCGATCCATGTAGGTCATTTAGAATATTTAAAAATGGCGAAAGAATTAGGTGATTCTTTGGTGGTTATTGTCAATAATAATCATCAGTGTAAGCTAAAAAAAGGAAAACCTTTTATGGATGAAAATGACAGAGTTGAGATCGTTAGCGCCTTAAGGTTTGTTGATGAAGTTTTTCTTTCAGTTGATAATGATAGAACTGTGTGTAAATCTCTAGAAGCGGTAAAGCCTGATATTTTTGCAAACGGAGGAGACAGAGCTACACATGAAGTGCCTGAAACCCCAGTTTGTAAAAAATATAATATTAAAATGGTTGATGGGTTAGGAGATAAGATAAGAAGCTCTTCTAGTCTTACAGGACTTATGGAAATAAAGTAGTCATTTTTTAAGATACATTTGTTTAACTTTCTTATATAAGTTTGAAGAGTAAACAAAGTCAGTTACTGCTTGATTTTCAGTTTTAAATATATTCTTTTTACTTCCTTCCCATTCTAAGACTCCATTTTTAAGAAATATGATTTTTTCCCCAATTTCCATTACAGAATTCATATCGTGAGAGTTTATTATTGTAGTAATATTTCGTTCTTCTGTGATTTCTTTAATTAAATTATCAATTACAATAGCTGTTTTTGGATCTAATCCTGAATTTGGTTCGTCACAGAATAAATAATTAGGATTATTAACAATAGCTCTAGCGATTGCCACTCTTTTTTGCATACCTCCTGATGCTTCGCTTGGCATTTTTTTATTACTGTTTTCCAATTCAACTCTTTTGAGTACTAAATTTACCCTGTCAAGCATTTCATCAAAAGGTAGATCATTGAACATTTTTAGTGGAAACATTACATTTTCTTCTATATTCATAGAATCAAACAAAGCACTGCCCTGAAAAACCGTGCCTATACTAGATTTTAATTCC
The DNA here is from genome assembly GCA_008081325.1 of Flavobacteriaceae bacterium. Taxonomy (GTDB): domain Bacteria; phylum Bacteroidota; class Bacteroidia; order Flavobacteriales; family Flavobacteriaceae; genus MED-G13. Next base: position 3,922 of record VMCO01000097.1, on the reverse strand, counting down.
ATTTTTTGATTTTCGTTCATACTTTGAACGTCTTTATCATCAAAAATGATTTTACCTTCATCATGCTTGTGTAAGCCTAATAAACATTTTAGGAAAACCGTTTTTCCTGATCCAGTTTGACCGATTATCAGGCTTGTTTTTCCTTTTTCAAATTCGCAGGATATTCCCTTGAGAACAGGTTTGTTATTGAATGACTTTTTTAGATTTTTTATTGAAATCATTATCCTAGTAGCATTTGAGTTATTAAAAAATTGAATACTACAATTGAAACACTAGTCCATATAAAAGACTTTGTACTGGCCTTCCCAACCTCAAGTGCTCCTCCCTTCATATAATAGCCATGAAATGATGGCACTGTTGCTAAAATGAATGCAAAAACAAAACTCTTTATAAATGCATATGTCATATGAAAAGGTATAAAGTCAGTTTGAATTCCTTCAATAAATGCACTCATTGTGCTGTAACCTCCATAAACACAGGCGATCATACCGCCAAGTATTCCTAAAAACATCGCGATTGAAATTAAAAAAGGATATAAAAGCAGTGCAATGACCTTAGGGAATACTAAGTAATTAATAGAGTTAATTCCCATTACCTCCAAGGCATCAATTTGTTCTGTGACTCTCATAGACCCGATACTAGAAGTAATAAATGAGCCTACTTTTCCAGCCATTATAATTGAAATAATTGTTGGAGCAAACTCAAGAATGATAGTTTCTCTTGTTGCATAACCAACTAAGTAGTCAGGGTAGAAGGAACCAGTGGTACTTAATGCAAGTTGTATGGTTATTACCCCTCCAATAAAAAAAGAAACAAACGAAATTATTCCTAAAGAATTTACTACGGTGTCTTCAGTATCTTTTAAAATGAGCTCCTTCATCACCTTCCATTTGGTAGGTTTATGAAGCATTTTTTGCAACATGATTATATATAAGCCTATGTTATGTAAAAAATTCATTCAGGATTTTAATGAAAAAATTAATTTACAATAAATTAACAATAAAGTCTATGTAGAATAACTATTTTTACGGACAAAATTATTTTATGAATAAGATTGTTTTATTTTTTACTTTTTCATTGTTTTTTACATGTTCATCTTCTTATGATAATTTAGAAAAACCAAAATTAGTAGTTGCAATTGTTGTTGATCAGATGCGATATGATTTTTTAGAAAATTTATCTGATAGATACACCGAAAATGGTTTTAATAGATTAATTAATGAAGGCTATAATTGTAAAAGTAACTTCTTTAATTATGTTCCTACGGTAACCGGACCTGGACATTCTTCGGTATCCACCGGATCAACACCGATGACTCATGGAATTGTCGGAAATAATTGGTTTGACAGAAAAAAAAATAAATCCGTTTACTGTACCGATGATAGTGATTATGATAACATTGGTGGAGATGATTATACAGGAAATAAATCTCCAAATAATTTGTTGGTTGAAACATTTGCAGATATTAATAAACTAAACAACCCTAAAGCAAAAACAATTTCTGTTGGAATAAAAGATAGAGGATCCATATTAATGGGTGGAAAAAATGCTGATGCAGCTTATTGGTACTATGGTAAAGAAAAGGCACAATGGATTACCAGTACTTATTATATGCAAAATTTACCAACTTGGGTTGAAAATTTCAATCAAGAAGATAATTTAGAAAAATACCTAAACGATTGGGTGCCTCTAAATGATATTTCAACCTATGATAATTATGAAATTGATAATAATAATTTTGAAAAATTATTTAAAGGAAAAGACAACTCGGCTTTTCCATATGACACAAAATCATTAATGAAACACAATGATTGTTTTGATATGATTAAGGAAACACCTTATGGAAATGAAATGACCACTGATTTTGCAATAGAAGCAATAATTAATGAAGAATTAGGAAAGAGGGGTGAGACCGATGTATTGACTATAAGTTATTCTTCTACAGATTATGTTGGACATAGTTTTGGGGTAGCTTCCGTAGAAACCCAAGATACATATATTCGTTTGGATAGGGAAATTGAAAAACTTTTGTCTTTTTTAGATAATGAATTAGGAGAAAATCAGTACACATTATTTTTAACAGGTGATCATGGAGTATTAGAAATTCCAGCATTTTTAACAAGAAATGGAGTCAATGCAATGGCAATCAGTGAAAATGATATGAAAAAAGAGGTTGTCAAACAGCTCCAGAGTGTTTTTAATTTAAATGTTGAGGATATAATTGACGATGTTGATAATAATCAGATTTATCTCAGTGACAATGAGGTCAAGAACTTAGGATTGAATAAAAATAATGTAATCGATGAGCTTATTAAAATATTAGAGTCTTTTGATTTTATTTCTAATGCTTATTCTGCAGAATACATAATGAATTCTAAAAATTTAGAAGGATATGAAAAGCTTATTCAAAATGGGTTTCATAAAGAAAGGAGTGGAGATGTTGCTTTAATTCTAAAGCCTAATGTCATTTTTTATGACGGAAAAGGAACTACGCATGGTTCAGGTTACAATTATGACACTCACGTTCCTCTAATATTTTTTGGATCAGGAGTCAAGACTGGTGAAACATTACTAACTACAGAAATTCCAGATATTGCACCTACAATTTCAAAATTATTAGGACAAAACATGAAAAACTCAACCGGAAAATCTCTGGATTTTATTTTTGATTAATATCGTTGTTTAGTTTATTGATATAATATAATATGTTTTCTTTACCAAGATACTTTGTGCTTGATGTAAGAAATATTTCTGGTAAATATTCCCAGCTCTCTAAAATCACACTTTTATATTTTAGTATTTTCTCTTCTATCCCTGTGTTTGGGTTTCCGTCTTGTTTTAATTTATCAATTTTAGTGAATACAATAGAAAAAGCTATGTGATTTGTTGTTAGCCAGCGCATAAATTCAATATCAATTTTTTGAGCTTCATGTCTTACATCTACCAAGATAAAAGCTGATACCAGTTGATTTCTATTCATAAAATAGTCAGTGATCAATTTTTGAAAACTCTTTTTTTCTGATTTAGAAGCTTTAGCATATCCGTAGCCTGGTAGATCTACTAAATGCCATGATGAATCAATTAAAAAATGGTTGATTAATCTGGTTTTTCCTGGTTTTGAAGAAGTTTTTGCTAATTTTTTATTGTTTGTAAGCATATTTATCAAAGATGATTTTCCAACATTACTTCTTCCAATGAAAGCGTACTCAGGTAGATTACTTTTTGGGCAATCTTTAGCATTCTGATTGCTTACAATAAATTTCGCACTTTTTACATTCATTATTTTGTGACAATTTTTGAAGAAAGCCAATCAAAAAGGATAGTATTAAATTTATCAGGATGCTCCATCATTGGTGCGTGACCACACTTTTCAATCCAAAAAAGATCAGAATTTGGAAGAAGCTTATGGAATTCATCAGCAACCTCAGGTGGGGTAACATTGTCATTTTCTCCCCAAATTATACATGTTGGAAGTTTCATTTTTGGCAGGTCACTAGCCATATTATGTCTTATAGCACTTTTTGCCATAGCTAAAATTTTTATCAGCTTATTTCTGTCGTTAACAGTAGCAAACACCTCATCAACAAGTTCTTTGGTTGCTGTTTTTGGATCATAAAACACTTCTTCTACTTTTTTCTTAATTACATTATAATCACCTCTTTTAGTATATCCACTACCCATCCCTTTTTCATATAACCCAGAGCTTCCAGTTAATATTAGTCCTTTTGCTTTATTAAAAATCTTGGTGTAATACAGGCCAATATGTCCTCCTAGGGAATTTCCCATTAAAACAAATTCTTTGATTTTTTTATGGATAATGAATCTGTCTAGAAATTTCGCTAACTCTCTGACAGATGTTTTTAATAAAGGAAGTTCGTATATAGGCAATACAGGCATAATAACCTTGAAATTTCTTTCTTTA
>VMCO01000187.1 GCA_008081325.1 Flavobacteriaceae bacterium | reverse complement strand
AAAAGTTAATTTATTATTTCTTGAACTTAAAGCAAGTCCTTCAGATGATCTTATGGTCTCACATCTAATTAACTTTATTGATAATTTTTTTTCTAAAATGAGATTTTCAATGATTCTAAGTTGCTGAAAATCCTTTTCACCAAAAAAAGCATAATCTGCTTTGATTATTGAAAATAATTTATTTACGATGGTGGCAACTCCATGAAAATGATGTCCTCTGTATTCGCCCTCCATAAATTTATCAAGCCCCTTAAAATCAAAAGTATCTAATTTGAGATCATTTGAATATAATTCGGCAGAAACTGGATTGAATAAAATAATTTCATCAGAAATTGACTTTAACAAATCAATATCCTTTTCAGTATCTGAAGGGTAGGTATTAAAATCTTCATGACTGTCGAACTGTGTTGGGTTTACAAAAATCGAAACAACAGTAAAATCCGTTTGAAGTATAGATTGCTTAATCAAAGATAAATGTCCATCATGAAGTGCGCCCATAGTTGGAACAAAACCTATTATTTTTCCGATATTTTTTAAATTATTTAGGTGATTTTGTACAGTAGAAATATCTCTAAAAATGAGCATTTTAATAAAAAATTAACAGGATGTAAACTTAATACATTGCAATTAATCTACATAATTTTTGTAATTTTGCTTCCTCGTAGGGACACTTCAAAACAGTGAATTAATGAAAAATAGAAAGATTTTATACGTATCGTCTGAAGTAGTACCATATTTACCTCAATCTGAAATATCTTCAATGTCATTTGAAATTCCTAAAATGGTTAACAAGCAAGGTGGCCAAATTAGAATTTTTATGCCTAGATATGGCAATATCAACGAAAGAAGACATCAATTACACGAGGTTATCAGATTGTCTGGGTTAAATCTTGTTATTAACGATCTGGATATGCCACTTATAATTAAAGTTGCATCTATTCCAAAAGAGAGAATTCAAGTTTATTTCATTGATAATGAAGAATACTTTAAAAGAAAAGCAACATTCACCGACACTAACGGTGAACTTTTTGAAGATAATGATGAAAGAGCAATATTCTTTGCTAAGGGAGTTTTTGAAACTATTAAGAGGTTAAATTGGCCGCCAGACATTATTCATATACATGGATGGATGGCTGCATTACTACCACTATACCTTAAACATATTTATAATGACGAACCAATCTTTCAAAATAGTAAGATTGTTACATCGCTATATGGCAATGAATTTGACACAACATTAAATAAAAATATTATGGGTAAAATTTTATTTGATGAAATTGATAAAAAACACATTAGTGAATTAGGTAATCCCACATATGAAAACCTAATGAAGGTAGCTATTGATTCTTCTGATGCTATCATTAAAGGCTCAGAAAATATTTCTTCTGAAATAAACAATTATTTAAAAAACTATAAAAATCCGATTCTAGAGTTTCAGCCAACTGATTCATTCTCAGAGGCCTACACTGAATTCTATGAGAATCTTCTTTCATAAATAAATATGAAATTCAATTTTTTTAAAATATTACTACTTATCATTCTATTTACATCATGTGAGAAAGATTTTGCAAGTTTTGACTCTCAGGTAATAAATTCTGATAATGCAATAAACTTTTCAACTAGTAGTATTGAATATAGCTTGACAACCAGATCTGAAATGGTCAATCCTGTTCAGACAAATAATTTACCTTCTTTTCTTTTAGGAAGTTATAATCATCCTCAATTTGGTAAATCAAATTCAAGCTTTGTTGGTCAAATGGTACCTTCTGAGTACAATCATGAATTTGGAGATAATGTTGTCTTAGATTCGGTTGTTCTAACAATTCCGTATTATTCAAGAGGAGTTGATACGAGCGAAGAAGGTGACATTACTTATGAAATTGATTCAGTATATGGAAATTCACCAATTAAAATTTCAGTCTTTAGAAACAATTTCTTTTTTAGAACATTTGATCCGTTTTCAGATTTTGATACTTCCCAAAACTATTTTTCTAACGGTTCATTATCAGTCGAAGAAGTTATTGACTCTGGACAACTCGAGGGGGAATTATTATTTGAAATTGACGACTTTATCCCTAGTGCCGAGCAAATTAATCTGACTGAAATTGATACTTCTGGAAATCCATATGTTGCTCAAAAAATTGCACCTGCACTGAGGTTTAAACTAAATAATCCAAATGAAAATTTTTGGGAAAGTAATTTCTTTGAAAACGAAGGAAATCAAGTTTTGACTAATGAGCCTAATTTCAAAGAATTTTTTAGAGGCCTATATATTAAGGTTGAAAGTGTATCAGACGGAACAATTATGCTTTTAAACTTTGCATCCTCAAATTCAAAACTTACCATTCATTACACTTCTGACACCACCACTATTGGGGATAGTGACACAGGCTCTGTTGATGAAATTGAAACTAATCAGCACGAATATGTTATGAATTTTTCAGGAAACCTGATTAATTTATTTGAAAATGAAACGCTTGTTGATGTTGGACTAATGGATCAAACGAACGGGAATGAAAATATTTATCTGCGTGGTGGAGAGGGAATTATCTCAACTTTGGATTTATTTTCTGGAACAACAATCGGAGATGACGGTGAAGAAATCAGTGAATTTGATCTCTTTAAAGAATTTTTTTATGATGAAATTTCTGACCAACCAATCAGAATAATTAATGAAGCATATATTGAATTTTTTGTAAATCAAAATTTCCCTAATGACGATGAACCTGAAAGAATATACTTGTACAATTATGAACAAAATTCAGCTTTGATTGATTATTTCTTAGATCAATCAGTAAGTTCCCTGACTATTAACGCTAAAATCAATCATTTAGAGCCTCTTATTCGAGATAGTCTGAATGATGATAAAGGAATTAAATATAAGATTAGAATTACCGAACATTTAAATAACCTAATATTGAGAGATTCAACTAACGCGAGACTGGGTCTTGGTGTTATTTCTGATGTTGCGTCAGTTCAGAATTTTAAAATTTTAGGAGATGGCTCTCAAAGTGAAAATAAAAGCTTAGCGTCTGGTGTTATTTTAAGTCCAAAAGGAACAATATTACATGGCAACCTCGCGCTAGATCCAGAGAAAAAACCCAAAATAAAAATTTATTACACTGAACCAGAAGATTAAATATTAGATATTATAATGAATATGATTATTTAATTGTCTAAAATCAAAATAATATAAATTTGAATTAATATGTGTGGAATTGTAGGATATTTAGGAGAAAGAGATTCACTTCCAATTATTTTGAATGGTCTAAAAAGACTTGAATACAGAGGATATGATAGTTCTGGTGTAGCTGTATATAATGGATCTAATATAGTTAGCTGTAAATCCAAAGGAAAAATAAGCAAGCTTGAAAAACAACTTCAAAAAAGAAAAAATATTTCTGGAGGAGTAGGCATTGGTCATACAAGATGGGCAACTCATGGTGAACCAAATGATGTCAATGCTCACCCACAATTTTCAAATTCTAAAAAACTATGTCTTGTACATAACGGAATCATTGAAAATTATTCAACAATTAAACAAAAATTAATTAAAGAAGGATTTTCTTTCGATTCTGAAACGGATACTGAAGTTCTTGTTAATCTAATCGAGTATGTTAAAGATAAAAATAAAGTCAAACTTGGAGAAGCTGTACAAATTGCATTAAATCAGGTGGTAGGAGCATACGCTATAGCTGTTATTGATAACGAAAAACCTGATGAAATTGTTGTAGCTAAACTCGGAAGTCCATTGTGTATTGGAATAGGTGATGATGAGCATTTTATTGGAAGTGATGTCACACCTTTTATAGAATTTACAAAAAAAGTGGTGTACCTAGAAGATGGAGAATTGGCTATTATTAGAAATCATAAAGAAACTTTTTTTAGAAAAATTTTGGACGACTCCTTAATTTCTCCAACAATAAGCAAACTAGAATTAAGTCTTGATAAGATTGAAAAACAAGGTTTTGATCATTACATGCTCAAGGAGATTTATGAGCAGCCAAAAGCTATTAAGGATACTTTAAGGGGTAGGCTGAATGTTTCTAAAGGAATTATCAAAATGTCTGGGATGGATGACTATATTAATAAGTTCCTTTCAGCAAAAAAAATAACCATCATAGCATGTGGAACATCATGGCATTCTGCTTTAGTTGCTGAATATATGTTTGAAAAAATCGCAAAAATTTCAGTTGAAGTAGAATATGCCTCGGAATTTAGATATAGGGATCCAGTAGTAGAAAGAGATGATATCATTATTGCTATATCCCAGTCTGGAGAAACCGCTGATACCTTAGCCGCTATTAAATTAGCCAAATCTAGAGGAGCATTTGTTTATGGAATATGTAATGTGGTAGGGTCATCTATTGCAAGAGAATCTGATTCAGGATCATACACACATGCTGGACCAGAAATTGGGGTTGCATCAACAAAGGCATTTACAACTCAAATGACAGTATTATATATGATGGCTGTAAAATTGAGTAAATCAAAAGGGGTAATTTCTGAAAAATTATATCACAAATATATACTTGAAATTTACAATATTGATAAAAAGATACACAAAGCTCTTTCTTCAAATAATAAAATCAAAAAAGTTGCGAAAGAGTTTCTTAAAGCTACTAATTGTTTGTATCTCGGAAGAGGTTATAATTTCCCAATAGCATTAGAAGGTGCATTAAAACTCAAAGAGATATCATACATTCATGCTGAAGGCTACCCTGCCGCTGAAATGAAACACGGCCCTATTGCACTTATCGACGAAAATATGCCGACAATTGTAATCGCAACAAACAAAATTAATTACGATAAAATTGTAAGTAATATTCAAGAAATCAAATCAAGAAAAGGTAAAATCTTTGCGATTGTTTCTGAAGGTGATAAAGAGGTAAAAGAGATTGCTGATCATGTAATTGAAGTTCCAGATAGTGTAGAATCAATAACACCTTTTATTACAGTGATCCCTCTTCAACTACTTTCTTATCATATAGCTGTTATGCTTGGGAAAGACGTTGATCAGCCAAGAAATCTAGCTAAATCTGTTACCGTAGAGTAGTTAAAATTCTTCCCAAAAGTTTGTTTTAAATTCTTCCAAATATTCCGGCATTACTTCATTTTTGTTTTTGAGACTCTCGAACTTTTCTTTTGATATTTTTATTGATTCAAATACTTGTATTTCGGTTGTGCTTTTTTCGTCAGAAACTATATCCATTCTAAATGAAATCTCATTTTGTTTTCTTCTCCCTTTTACATTTTTGTTTTTTTCAATCAACTTTATAGGTCTATCAAATCCAACCCTACGCCCAAAATTAATTTTAGAATAAGATAAACTGTACTTTTTATTTCCATATTTTGAAAGAATCATTTTTCCGTCACGTAAATAAATATTGACAAAAATTCCAAGCAATTTTAAATTGTAAACGGGTTTGATATTTTTAAAATCTATTCTAACTAATGCAAAATCTTCTGTGTTTATATATAATTTTCCTGAATACTTACCTTTACCTTTTGGTGTCGCATTTATAATATAAACAAGATCATTACCCAGAACATCTATTTTAGGCTCTGAGAAAATATATTTATGTGGCTTAAGAATAAAGTTTAAATAAGAATCCTTTTCAAAAAAAAGGGAATTATAAAGTCTATTTATGGCTCTTACTTGATTGTTTGCAAAATCATCTTTTTCTTTAATTTCTTTCTCTTCGAATTTTTTTACTGATTCAACATTAGTACTATCTATTTCTTCTAGTCCCTCAACATCTAAGTCACCTCCGAATATTCCTGATTTTATTTTAAAGTAAGAGTCAGCTTTTAATGCGTTTTTAAAAGCTTCTTCCATTTTTTTATTTATTGATTCTAAAACTTCACCTTCTTTATTATATGTTTCTCTGGATTTAATTATTTTTATTTTTTGGACTTCATCCTCAAAGTTTCTATAATAATAAGCCAATGTTTCAAGTCCTGAATTATTTTCTTTTGTGAGGTTCGCTAGTAGACTATCAATTAGATTTTTATTTATTTCAGGAACTGTAGATTTAAACTTATCGATTATAAATTTTTCGGTAATTGAATTAGATTTTCTGCTTAAATAAATTTTATTTTCAGTGAATCCTCTTTCGTAATTGTTTTCTAAATTCTTAGTTACATTAGAAATTATTTCTTCAGTACTTAATTTTTTATTAGTTAATACAACGTCTAATAATTTTATAGGCGCTTGAACTAATTTTATCACTGAATCATTAAAATCATTTAAAAAAAAAGACTTTTTATTATACCCAATCATTGATACATGCATCGAATCATTTTTAGATAATTGAGATTTTATCAATTCAAAATTCCCTGAATTATCGGTGATCAATCCGGTATTATTTGAAAAGTAAATATTAGAATATGAGATTGGTAAACCAGTAATCGAATCAATTACTTTAACGTTCAATGTTTGAGAGCTTAGATTTAAAATGCAGCAATTAAAAATATAGAGTAAAAATATTTTTTTAAACACTTTTTGATTTTAAAAATATATAATAAACAATTTGAGCCATGTTAATGACTAGTTAAAAAATCATAGTATTTTTATACAAATTATAAACTAACAAATTATGCCTTTTACAAATGATGCAATAGTCTTTGGAATTTTGATGATATCTCTAGGTTTTGTTTTTTATACAGAATCAATAAAAGAAGGATTCTGGTATAAATTTTATAAAGTTATTCCTGGTCTTTTAATGTGTTATTTTATTCCAGCAATTTTTAATTCTTTGGGAATAATTTCATCTGAAGAATCACAAACATATTACATTGCTAGCAGATATTTACTTCCTGCAGCGCTTTTACTGATGACATTAAGTATTGATTTGAAGGCTATTTATAATTTAGGCTACAAGGCATTAATTATGTTTTTTACCGGAACGTTAGGTATAATAATAGGAGGGCCAATATCAATCTTAATTTTGTCAATGTTTTTTCCTGAGTTATTTAACGGTGCAGGGCCAGATGCAATTTGGAGGGGATTATCAACTCTAGCTGGAAGTTGGATTGGCGGTGGTGCCAACCAAGCAGCAATGCTTGAAATTTTTGAATATAATCCTCAAAAGTACGGAGGAATGGTTCTAGTTGATATTGTTGTGGCGAATATTTGGATGGCAATGATTCTTTTTGGAATTGGGAAGAAAAAGTCTATTAACAAATGGTTAAAAGCTGATACATCTGCTATTGAGGAATTAAAAGAAAAGGTAACTTCATTTTCAAATAGTAGTAAAAGAATTCCAAACCTAACAGACTACATGGTTCTTTTAGCTATTGCATTTGGTACTGTTGGTCTATCTCATTTAGGGGCAGAATATATTTCAGAATTTCTAATATCAAATTTTGAGGCTGTAGCTGATAAAAGTTCTGGTCTTTCTTCTTTTGCATCAAAGTTTTTTTGGATGATATCAATTGCAACATTTATAGGAATTGGATTATCATTTACAAAGGCTAAAAATTTTGAAGGAGTAGGTGCAAGTAAAATAGGAAGTATCTTTATATATGTGTTGGTAGCGACAATTGGGATGAAAATGGATTTAGGGTCTATTCTAGACGAACCTAAACTTATTCTGATAGGTCTAATCTGGATGTCAATTCATGCTATTTTACTCATAGTTGTAGCAAAATTAATTAGAGCGCCATACTTCTTTTTAGCAGTTGGAAGTCAAGCAAATGTTGGGGGTGCTGCCTCCGCGCCAGTTGTTGCCGCAGCTTTTCATCCATCACTTGCTACTGTTGGAGTATTATTAGCAGTATTTGGATACGTAGTAGGTACTTATGGGGCAATGATATGCACATGGTTAATGGAATATACTTCAAACTTATAATTAATGGAAAAGAAAACTACTCATATATTCAGAAAAGAAAAAGGGCAAATTGTGGTTCAAGGAAATGTTAATTTAACCGACCTTAACGGCAATGAAATTCCTCACGGGGATAGATTTACATTATGTGGCTGTGCTAAATCAAAAAAACTTCCATTCTGTGACGGATCACATAAATTAGAAACCTAGATTATTGGAATAAAATTTGTAACGGTATTAATGTGAAAAAACTAATAGCATTATTACTAATTCTTCCTGCATTAACCTTTTCTCAGGTTGATGGGATCGTAAACGGATATATTTATGACTCTAAAAGTCAATTACCACTCTTAGGTGCAAATGTAATAATTGAAGGAACCGAAAAAGGAGCAATTTCAGACGAGAATGGATTTTTTCAGATTTCAGAAATAAAACCACAGTCTTATAATTTGTTAGTAAGTTATATTGGATACCAATCAAAGAAAATATTCAATATTATTATTAAGAGTAAGGGAAATCAAACATTAGAAATATATCTATTGGAATCAGCACAAGAATTAGATGAGGTTGTTTTATTTGAAAGTCCCTTCAAAAAATCTAAAGAAACACCACTTTCAATAAACACTTTTTCTAGAGTTGAAATAGAAAGCTATCCTGGTGCTGATAATGACGTTACTAAAGTGGTTCAAAGTATGCCAGGGCTTTCACCTTCTGTTGGTGGTTTTAGAAATGATATTATAATTAGAGGTGGTGCACCAAATGAAACTGTATATTATTTAGACGAAATAGAAATACCAAATATAAATCACTTCAGCACCCAAGGTAGTGCTGGCGGTCCGCAAGGAATGATTAATATTTCATTTATAGATGAAGTAACTTTAAGTACTTCTGCCTTTGGAGTCGAATATGATAATCCGCTCAGTGGAGTTTTACAATTTAATCAGAAAAATGGAAATCCAAGGGAAATAAGCGGAAACTTTAGATTTGGAGCAAGTGATTCAGCAATTACAGTAGAAGGACCTCTTTCAAAAGAAGAAAACAATAATACAACATTTATATTTTCAGCTAGAAAAAGTTATTTACAGTTTTTGTTTAAGCTTATAGGTCTTCCAATTAGACCTGACTATTGGGATTTTCAAGGAAAAATTAATCATAAAATTGACGAATATAACAGTATAAATATTGTTGGACTTGGAGCAATTGATGATTTTTCAGTTGAAGCCCCAGAAGATTTTGATTTTACTCAGCAATCGTTTTTAGAACAAGTTCCAATTATTAAACAAAATTCAACAACAATTGGAGCTTCTTGGATTAGAAAATTTAAAGAAACTAAAGGACAATTTGTTCTAGCGCTTAGTACTAACAAACTAAAAAATATTTTCTCAAGATACGATGATAATGAAAATTTAGAGGGGATATACTTTAGAAACGATTCACATGAATGGGAAACAAAATTAAGGGCAAAAACAACAAACTATTTGAAAGATTGGAAAATAACATGGGGTGGAAATATTCAATATTCCGATTATTACAACAATACAACTGATTATTATAATCAAATTGAGTACTTAACAAATATAAATTTTTATAAAT